>VAZH01000057.1 GCA_005884465.1 Alphaproteobacteria bacterium
AGCTTGCGTTCGATGAAATATTCGTCGTGCAGCGCGATCTTTTCCAGTTCCATCGCAACGTTCAGCAGCTGATCGTCGCCGTGGCCGGTCTCCGCCAGCACGGCGTGACACATCTTCTGCATGATCTTGGCGCGCGGATCGTAGTTCTTGTACACGCGATGCCCGAAGCCCATCAGGCGAACTTCGCTGTTTTTTTCTTTCACCCTCTTGATGAAGTCAGGAATCTTGTCGACCGTGCCGATGCCGGCCAGCATTGCGAGCGCTGCTTCGTTGGCGCCGCCATGGGCCGGTCCCCACAGGCAGGCAATACCGGCGGCGATGCAGGCGAACGGATTGGCACCGGAGGAGCCGGCGATCCGCACCGTCGAGGTCGAGGCGTTCTGCTCGTGGTCGGCATGCAGGATGAAGATCTTGTCGAGCGCATCCGCCAGAACCGGATTGATCTTGTATTCCTCGCACGGCACGGCGAAGCACATGTGCAGGAAATTCTCCGCGAAGCTCAGCGAGTTCTTCGGATACATAAACGGCTGGCCAATGGTGTATTTGTAGGCCATCGCGGCCAAGGTCGGGATTTTCGCGATCATGCGCATCGACGCGATCATGCGCTGGGTCGGATCGGTGATGTCTGTCGAGTCGTGATAGAACGCAGCCAGCGCCCCGACAGCTGCCACCATGATCGCCATCGGATGGGCGTCGCGGCGGAAGCCCTGGAAGAACCGCGCCATCTGCTCGTGGACCATGGTGTGATGGATCACGCGGTTGTCAAAATCCTCCTTCTGCGCCTTGGTCGGAAGTTCGCCGTAAAGCAGGAGGTAGCAGGTTTCGAGGAAGTCGCCTTTTTCCGCCAACTGCTCGATCGGGTAGCCGCGGTATTCCAGAATGCCGGCGTCGCCATCGATATAGGTGATCTTGGACTGGCAGCTGCCGGTGGAGGTGAAACCCGGGTCATAGGTAAACATTCCGGACTGGGCATAGAGTTTGGCGATGTCGATTACGTCGGGCCCAACGGTGCCGCTCAAAATCGGGAAATCGTAGGTTTTGTTGCCGACCGTCAGCGTTACGGTTTTGGTGTTGGATGTTGCGTCCATCGTGAATCCCCGATGAGGTCGTTGCGAAAGCCGGCGGCCGGGTGCGCCATGACAATAAATAGCGTGGGAAGGCCGACTATTGTAGAAGTAGCGCTTGAATGGGTATCTTATTGCTGTGTGCACTGCAAGATCGCCGGGTTGAGAGGGCAATCCTCCTTTATGAGGAGACCTGATCGGCCAGCCGGGCCAGGCATTCCTCGCGTCCCAGCACCGCCAGGACGTCGAAGATACCCGGCGACGTGGTGCGTCCGGTCAGCGCCACGCGAAGCGGCTGGGCCACCGCGCCGAGCTTGAGGTTGTTGGTTTCCGCGAAGGCGCGCATTGCCGCTTCGGTGG
Source organism: Alphaproteobacteria bacterium (assembly GCA_005884465.1). Classification (GTDB taxonomy): domain Bacteria; phylum Pseudomonadota; class Alphaproteobacteria; order Rhizobiales; family Xanthobacteraceae; genus Bradyrhizobium. The sequence continues at coordinate 1,425 of VAZH01000057.1, forward strand.
TTTGTGCGGTCCACGGCGTGACAGCCTCCAGTGCCAGACGAAGTCTGCCGATCAGCTCGCGGTTTTCCGGCGTCAACAACGCCGCCGCCTTTGGCTCAATCTCGAGCGGCCGGTCGGCGAAGATAAAATAGGCGCTGTCGATCAGCTCGATCAGCGTTTTGGCGCGCTCTTTCAGGCTCGGCATCGCCTGCAGCAATTGCGCCCGCGTGGTGTCGTTGAGCTTGGCCTTGAGGTCGGAACCGGCGGGGACATAGTCCAGCACGCCCTCGAACATGGTCACGAGAGATTGATCGTCGGAGTGGCGGATGTAGTGACCGTTGAGGTTTTCCAGCTTGGCAAAATCGAACCGCGCGGCCGAGCGGCCCACGCCGGACAGATCGAAAGCGGCGATCATTTCCTCGGTCGAGAAAATCTCCTGGTCACCGTGGCTCCATCCGAGCCTGACCAGGTAATTGCGCAACGCCGCCGGCAGATAGCCCATGGCGCGGTAAGCATCGACGCCGAGCGCGCCATGGCGTTTCGAGAGTTTGGAGCCATCCGGTCCATGGATCAGAGGAATGTGGGACATGTTCGGAAGCTCCCACGCCAGCGCGTCATAGATCTGCTTCTGGCGCGCGGCGTTGATCAGGTGATCGTCGCCGCGAATGACGTGGGTGACGCCCATGTCGTGATCGTCGACCACGACGGCGAGCATGTAGGTCGGATTGCCGTCGCCCCGCAACAGGACGAGATCGTCGAGGTTCTCGTTCTGCCACACCACGCGGCCCTGGACTTCGTCCTCGATCACGGTTTCGCCGGTCTGCGGCGCGCGCAGTCTGATCGAGGGCATCGTGCCGGGTAGGGCTTCCGAAGCATCCCGGTCGCGCCACATGCCGTCGTAGAGGCGTGTGCGCCCTTCGGCGCGCGCCTTCTCCCGCATCGCCGTCAGTTGCTCCGGCGTGGCGTAGCAGCGGTAGGCCTTGCCGCTGGCAAGCAATTGCAGGGCAATTTCACGGTGCCGCTCAGCCCGGCTGAACTGGTAAATGACATCGCCGTCCCAATCGAGCCCCAGCCATTTCAGCCCGTCCAGGATCGCAGCGATCGCCGGTTCAGTCGATCGCTCCCGGTCGGTATCCTCAATGCGCAACAGCATTTTGCCGCCGTGCCTGCGGGCATAAAGCCAATTGAACAGCGCGGTGCGAGCCCCTCCGATGTGGAGGAAGCCGGTCGGCGAGGGGGCAAAGCGCGTGACGACGGAATCAGTCATTACAGGAGCGGGATATAGACAATGAGGACCTGCGGAAGAAGCGGTGGTGTATAGCAGGAACCGTACATAACTAAAGCCTTCACGAAAGCCTTCCATGGGACGAGCGGATTTGGCAGAACGTCGGCTCAATCCGAGCAGGAACCAGAATGACAGCAGAGCCAGTGGCGGCGGAGACAGGCCGCGATTTCATTCGCGACATTGTCCAGGCCGATCTCGACGCAAAAAAATACCGCCAGATCGTGACGCGCTTCCCGCCGGAGCCGAACGGTTACCTGCACATCGGCCATGCCAAGTCGATCGCACTCAATTTCGGCATCGCGCAGGAGTTTTCCGGACGATGCCACCTGCGGTTCGATGACACCAACCCCACCAAGGAAGAGCAGGAATACATCGATTCGATTCAAGCCGACGTGCGCTGGCTCGGCTATGACTGGGGAACCAACCTCTTTTATGCCTCTGACTATTTCGAGCGTCTCTACGAATGGGCGGAAATCCTGATCCGCAACGGAGACGCCTATGTCGACGACCAGTCGCAGGAAGAAATCCGGCTCACCCGCGGCACGCTGACCGAGCCGGGCAAGAACAGCCCCTACCGCGATCGCCCGGTGGAGGAAAACCTCGATCTGTTTCGCCGCATGAAAGCGGGCGAGTTTCCGAACGGCGCGCGCGTGCTGCGCGCCAGGATCGATATGTCGTCCGGCAACATCAATCTGCGCGACCCCGTGCTCTATCGCATCCTTCACGCCACCCACCCGCGCACCGGCGACAACTGGTCGATCTATCCGAGCTACGATTACGCGCACGGGCAGTCCGATGCGATCGAGGGGATCACGCATTCGATCTGCACGCTGGAATTCGAGGACCATCGGCCGCTCTATGAATGGCTGCTCGACAAGCTGCCGGTGCCGTCGAAACCGCACCAGTACGAATTCGCCCGGCTCAATCTGACCTACACGCTGTTGTCGAAGCGGGTGCTCACCGAACTGGTGCGCGGCGGCCGCGTTGCCGGCTGGGACGATCCACGCATGCCGACGATCGCCGGGCTGAAACGGCGCGGGGTGCCGCCGGCCGCGATCCGGGAATTCGTCAAGCGCATCGGCGTTGCAAAAGCCAACAGTGTGGTCGACGTCGGCATGCTGGAATTCTCGATCCGCGAAGTACTCAACAGGACGGCGCTGCGCCGCATGGCGGTGCTGCGGCCGCTGAAAGTCGTGATCGAGAATTATCCGGAAGGCGAGAGCGAGGAGATCGAAGCCGTCAACCATCCGGACGATCCGGCCGCGGGCACCCGCCGCATCGCGTTCGGCCGCGAGCTTTATATCGAGCGCGATGATTTCATGGAAAATCCTCCGAAGAAGTTTTTCCGCCTCTCGCCGGGCACCGAAGTCCGGCTGCGCTACGCGTATTTCATCAAGTGCACCGATGTCATCAAGAACGCGGCCGGCGACGCCATCGAGCTGCGCTGCACCTACGATCCCGCGACCCGCGGCGGCAACGCGCCCGACGGGCGCAAGGTCAAGGCGACCATGCACTGGCTGCCGGCGGCACAGTCGATCCCTGCGGAAATCCGCATCTACAACCAGCTGTTCTCAAAACCCGTTCCGGACGCTGCCAACTTTGCCGCCGATCTCAATCCGCAATCGCTTGAGGTTCTCAAGGACGCACGGATCGAGCCCGCGATCGCGCAAGCTAACTCGAACGACGTGATGCAGTTCGAGCGGCAGGGCTATTTCGTGCGCGATCCCGATTCCACGCCGGACCGTCCGGTGTTCAACCGAACCATCGGCCTGCGCGATACCTTTGCGAAGGAGGTGGGGACTAAGGGCTGATGGCATTACCCATCTAAAAGCAATAACCGTACAGGCCGCAGACATAGGGCAGGCGGCCGCCGTCAGTATAGTAGGGCCCGCCGTAATACGGGCCGGGGTAATAGTAGGACCACGACGAGCCGTAATAGTAGCCGCCCCGAGCCCACGGCGGATCCGGAAGCAAATTGAATCCGATGATGGGTGCCGGATATTCAACCGATTGATAGACTTCCACGCGAACTTCCTCGGGCTCGGCAAAGATCGCGCCCAGCCGGCTCCGTGCCGGGAGATCGGCGGCGTTCGCGGTCATTGCGGTCGCAGCAACAGCGAAAACGGAAAGCATCATACTGCGCGACATCGCCAGGCTCCCGACTGATTCGGGAATCCTATCGCAGTGCCGTTAGTAAAAGTTAACGGGCATTCTGCATCCGTTCTCTAGAGTTACAGCTTCCGGTAGCCTTACGATTGCCTAAGGGATTGCAAGGTGCAACCCTGGGGATCGCAAGGTGGCACCGGAATGGCCGAGCAGGGCAGGGCTCAAGGCCGGACGCAAGGCTACGCTGGCACTTGGCCGCCACGCGGCGCGGCGCCGGCAGGCAGCATCGCTCCATCTGGTCTCAGCGCATGGTCATCGCTGATCGACAAATTGCGGACGTGGATTCGCGCCGAAGCGGGTGCCGGGCGATTGCTGCCGTGGGTGCCGGTCGCATTCGGCACCGGGATCGCCCTCTATTTCACCGCGGATCGTGAGCCGGTTTTGTCGGTTGTCGCCGTCGTGGCCATTGGCCTTTGTGCGGCGGCATTCCTGCTGCGGCGGCAAAAGATTTTTCCCGTCGCCGTGATGATCGCCGCGATCGCCGCGGGTTTTGCCATAGCGACCTGGAAGACCGCGCGGGTCGCGCATGGGGTGCTGGCACGGCCGATGTATTCGGTGTCGCTGTCGGGCTTCGTCCAGACCCGCGACATCCGCGAGCGTACCGATCGCTTCGTGTTGCGCGTCGCGCACATGGAAAGCCCGAGATCACAGATCAAGCTGGAGCGCGTTCGGCTGTCGGTGCGCAAGGGCACCGCACCCGCGGTCGGCAGCTTCGTTGAACTGAAGGCGCGGCTGCAGCCGCCGCTCGCCCCATTGCGGCCGGGAAGCTACGATTTCGGCCGCGACATGTATTTTCAGGGCATCGGCGCCTCCGGGTTTGTCACTGGCGTGATCAAGACCGTGGAAGCCCCTGGCAGCGGTGGCCTGTCCCTGCGCTACGCGGCATTCATGCAAGGGCTACGCGATGCGATCGATGCGCGAATACGGACTGCGTTGGATGGCGACAGGCGCGCTATTGCGACGGCGTTACTGACCGGCCGCCGCGATGCGATCTCGCCGCCTGTCAACGATGCGATGTTCATCTCCGGCCTCGGACACGTGCTGTCGATATCCGGATATCACATGGCCGTGGTCGCGGGCGTGGTGTTCTTTGCGGTCCGCGCCCTGCTGGCG
>VAZH01000058.1 GCA_005884465.1 Alphaproteobacteria bacterium
GACGGCAAGGTGGTCTATGACGACATGCCGTCCTACGCGGCGCACGGCTGGAAGTACCTCGCGCCCGACAAGGACGGCTGGTTCTACGTGCCGTTCGGACCTCCCTTCAACATCGGGATTCCGCCAACCAGCGTAGCGCAGATCCGTCGCGTCGATCCCAAGACCGGCAATGCCGAACTGGTCGCGCTCGGCGTTCGCAACAGCGTCGGCGGCGACGTCGATCCGCGCACCGGAAAATACTGGTTCACCGAGA
>VAZH01000061.1 GCA_005884465.1 Alphaproteobacteria bacterium
CGCTCCTGCCCACGCCGCTGATAGCGCCGCCGGCAAGGAAAAGGCCGAGCTCTGTGTCGGCTGCCACGGCGAAGGCGGCATTTCGCAAACCGAGAACATTCCCTCGCTGGCGGCTCAGCCCGACCAATTCATTCAGTGGCAGCTGGTTTTCTTCCGCAGCGGCACGCGCAAGAACGAGCAGATGCAGCCGATCGTGGAACAACTCAACAATGACGATATTCGCAATCTCGGCGCCTACTTCGCTTCGCTCGCGCGACCCCAGGCATCAAAGCCCGACGACAATCCCGATTTATCCCGCAAAGGCGCCGAGGCCGCCGCGGGCCGGCGCTGTGCATCGTGCCACACCGATACCTATGCGGGAACGAAGGCGGTCGCCGGCGTCGCCGGCCAGCGCGAGGATTACCTGCTCAAGGCGCTGCACGACTACAAGTCGGGCGTGCGGTCCGGTGGCGGCATGGCGGCGATGGCGGAGGTCGCCTATCCCCTGAGCGAAGAGGAAATCACCGCGCTCGCACATTTTCTCGCGCATTTATGAATCCGTCGTCCCGGCCAAGCGAGCGCTTGCGAGCGCGAGCCGGGACCTATACGCCGTGCTCTATCGTTTGGATGATGGGGCCGAGGCCTTCCGCAACAATCAACGCCGGTGGTTATGGGTCCTCGCTTTCGCGAGGACGACGAAGAAAATGGCGAGCTGTCACCCCCGCTGCCTCTCATACGCCTTGAGATGGGTGTAGGCGGTGCGTAGCTTCGGCACCGGCACTTTGGCGGCATCGGCGCGCGCGATCATGTCGCCGACGATGTGATCGGCCTCGACAGGTGCGCCCGCTTTGATGTCGCGGTACATCGATGCGGTCAGCGGCGATCCCTCGGTCGTCAGCATTCCCGTGAGGCGCGTCAAAAACGCCTCGCGCGGCGCATAATCCGCCGCCTTTGCCACCGCGCTGCATTCGTCCCGAACGCCGAGCATGAAATCGCGGCCGCCGGGCGCGGCCAGGATATGGCCCACCGGCGCGCGCATCAGTGACGTCGAGCCGGCAATCGTCGCCAGCAGCACCCACTTCTCCCACATGTCCTGCATGACGTTTTCGCTCGCCTGCGAACCGATATTGCCGGGGGCAAAGGTCTCGGCGATGGCGCGGACGCGGTTCGACATGGTGCCGTCGCGTTCGCCGAAGGTCAGCGATTGAAACACCGGCGTGAGCTGCACGACATGGCGGTGCTCGTCGAGCGTCACCGCAATGCCGCACAGGCCGCCAAGGACACGGTCCTTGCCGAATTTCTCGTCAAGAACGTCGAGATGGCGCATGCCGTTGAGCAGCGGGATGATCGCCGTCTGTGGCCCGACCGCAGGCGCAAACGACTTGATCGCATCGTCGAGGTCGAATGCCTTGCAGCTCAACAGCACGACATCGAATTTCTCGTTGAGTTTATCCGCTTGCACGGCGGCCGGGTTTTTCAGGGTGACGTCCCCGTTCGCACTTTTGATCACGAGGCCATCACGGGCCAGTTCCGCCGCGCGCCTCGGGCGCACCAGGAACGTCACGTCGCGGCCGGCCTGCAGCAGCCTGCCCCCGAAATAGCCGCCGATGGCGCCGGCGCCGACCACGAGAATGCGCATCGTTTAACTCCTTTTTGTTGTTGTTGTTCTTAGGGGGCGAATAGGGAGTGGCGAATAGCGAATAGGAAAGGTCCACTCGCCATTCGCCATTCGCGTCTTTCTACCACTTTTCCCCGAACGGGCGGATTTCAAGCTCGAACGTCCAGGCGCTGCGCGGCTGCTGATAAAGTTGCCAGTAAGAGGCGGCGACCGACGCCGGCGGCATCAGCAAATCGGGATTATCAAGCGCCTCCTTGCCCCACTTCTGCTCGCGGCGCTCGCGCACCCATGCCGTGTCGACGCCGGAATCGATGATCAGATGCGCGACGTGGATGTTTTTGGGTCCGAGCTCGCGCGCCATCGCTTGCGCTACGGCGCGCAATCCGAATTTCGCGCCCGCGAAGGCCGCATAACCGCTGCCGCCGCGCAAGGAGGCGGTAGCGCCGGTGAAAAAGATGTTGCCCTTGCCGCGCGCCAGCATCAGCCGTGCCGCCTCGCGCCCGGCAAGAAAACCGGAATAGCAGGCCATTTCCCACACCTTGCGGAACACCCGCTCGGTGGTTTCGAGAATCGGAAAATTGACGTTGGCGCCGATGTTGAAGATGCAGACTTCCAGCGGCGCGTGCTTGTCGGCGTCATTGAGGAAGGCCGTGATCTCGTCCTCCTTGCGCGCGTCCAGCGAACGCGCGAGGATCGATCCTCCGGCGCTCTCGATTTCCTTCACCAGCGGCTCGAGCTTGGCGCCATTGCGCCGCCCCGCGAACACGGTGAACCCTTCAGCTGCGAATTTCTTCGCGATCTCGGCGCCGATGTAGTCGCCGGCGCCGATCACCGCGGCCGTTGCGTTGCGTTTTTCCATTCTAGGCTCTCCACTAACCTCATCCTGAGGAGCGGCTCTTCGCCGCGTCTCGAAGGATGGAGGGCGAAAACTCACGCCATGGTTCGAGACGCCGCGCAGGATGCGCGGCTCCTCACCATGAGGTTGACAGGATGATCACTTCCCCGAAACGAGCTCCTCGACCTCGCGCAGCTGCTCCTTGCCGAAAAACATTTCCTTGCCGACGAAAAAGGTCGGCGAGCCGAACGCGCCGCGCTCGACGGCCGATTGCGTGTTCTCGATCAGCTTTGCCTTGACGTCGGGTTCCTGCGCGCGCGCAAACAGTTTTGCCGCCTCGAGGCCCGAGCCCGCAAGCGCCTTGAGCGCCACCTCGGGATCGTCCATCTTTTTCGGCGCAACCCACATGTGATGGAATGCGGCGTCGACGTATTTCTCGAATACGCCCTCGAACTGCGCGGCGACCGCGGCGCGCATCAAATTGAGGGTGTTGACCGGAAAGAACGGATTCGGCGTGTACGGTTTTACGGCGAAGCGCCTGACAAAACGCTCGGTCTCCACCACCTGAAACTCGGGCTTGTTCTTGATGCCGGCAAGCGATTCGGCGGGGGATTTGTTGTTGGTGGCCTTGAAGATGCCGCCGAGCAAAATCGGGACATATTCGAACTTCACGCCGGTCCGCTTTTCGATCGCCGGGATTGCCTCGTGGCTGAGAAACGCGTTGGGGCTGCCGAAATCGAACAGGAATTGCGGGGCGGGTCGGCTCACGGCGGTCTCCCTGATGGTGACGGTTCTTATATGATCGCTATCATTTCAACCAGCCTAGCGATCCCGGTCCGCCGGATCAACCGGCCGCGCTCTGGCGCGAGGCCGCAGGCTCGAACGCCGCGGCGGCCAGCTGGCGCGCGTGATCGCGCACGTCGGCAGGCCAGGACGCCGTCCACGCCTCAAATCGCTCTGCATCGCCTGCGAACAGCGCGCGCGCCACTTCCTCGTAATGCGGCTTGTTTTCCGCCATCGCCGCGATGAAGCGATAGGCAACTTCCTGCGCGTGCCTGACCCGGTCCCTGTCCTTGTTGGCGCGTCTTGCCTCGTCGACCAGTCGGCGCAATGCAACCGAGGCGCCGCCTGATTGCTGTGCCAGCCATTCCCAATGCCGCGGCAACAGCGTGACTTCGCGCGCCACCACACCCAATTTCGGACGGCCGGGACCGCGCGGCGCGGGGACCGCGGCGTCTTCTGTTGTGACGGGCGTGTCGGCCATGTCGGGCAACCGCGCCAGCACATCGTCGACGGTGCCGCGAAAATCGAGATCGATCGGGCCGCCGGTCATGCCATCGAAGACAAGAACCGATGCGTCCTTACGCCGGTCGAGCGTCTGCTTCGCCGCGCGCGCGACCTCGCGAATGCTGCCGGTCGCGATGCAGCGGTCACCCTCGAAGGCGACGCAAGGGATGTCGGACGCCGGATTCATGACACGCTCCTAGTCTTCTGCCGACTATATTACCCGGGTAAATTACGGCTGTCAATAACATCCGGATAATTTCGGCCATCTCGACTTTCCATCGCGCGGCTGGCACCACCAATGCCTGGCGCAAGACGCGCCAAAAGCGGCTGGGGAAATCGCAATGCTCACCGTTCATCATCTCAATAACTCCCGCTCGCAGCGCGTGCTGTGGCTGCTGGAAGAACTTGGCGTCCCCTACGAGATCGTCCGCTATCAGCGTCAGCCGGACATGCGCGCGCCGGCGGAGCTGCGCGCCATTCATCCGCTCGGAAAATCGCCTGTCATTACCGACAACGGCAACACCATCGCGGAGTCGGGCGCGATCGCCGAATACGTCCTCGACACCTATGGCGAGGGGCGCCTGATCCCGCCGCCGAAAACGCCGGAGCGGCTGCGCTACACCTACTGGCTGCACTACGCGGAAGGATCCGCGATGCCGCCGCTGTTGCTAAAGCTGTTGTTCTCGCTGATGCCAAAGCGGGCGCCGGCGCTGCTGCGGCCGCTGGTGCGCAAGGTCTCCAATCAGGCGTTGACCACGCTGGTCAATCCGCAGCTCAAGCAGCATATGGCGTTCTGGGAGAGCGAACTGGGAAAAAGCCAATGGTTCGCAGGCAATCAATTCACCGCGGCCGACATCCAGATGAGTTTTCCGCTGGAAGCGGCTGCGGCACGCGGCGGCTTGGAGCAGGGCCACCCCAGAGCGATGGCGTTTCTCGAACGCATACACGCCCGCCCGGCTTACAACCGCGCCCTCGAGAAGGGCGGACCGTATACGGTGGGAAGGTAGCGGATCGTCGCTTGTCTGGTTCAACGGGATTGAACCAGACGCTAGCGTGACTTCTGGGCCTCGCCAGCGGAAGGCAGCGCCCTCACGGTGACACCGGGCGGGGGCACGTCATCATCGGGCACGAAGAAATCCAGCGCCAGCGGCACCGATGGATCGACCCGGTAGCGCTCGAAGTCGCGCACGCCGCTTTCATAGAGCACCTTGTCGTCGATGCAGAACCGGCCGGTAAACTCGCGCGACGGCTTTGTGAAGATGACATAGGCGGCATCGCCCATGATTTCCGGCGTCCGGCTGGCGCGCATCATGGCGTCGCCACCCAGCAGATTGCCGACCGCGGCGGTGGCAATCGTGGTGCGCGGCCACAGCGCGTTGACCGCGATCCCTGAAGCGTTCAGTTCGGCCGACAGGCCGAGCACGCACATGCTCATGCCGAACTTCGCTATCGTATAGGCGGTGGAGTGCGCGAACCATTTTGCTTGCATGTCGAGCGGCGGCGACAGCATCAGGACGTGCGGATTTTCCGCCTTGTTCAGATGCGGGATGCAGTATTTCGACACCATGAAGGTGCCGCGGGTGTTGATGCCCATCATCAGGTCGAACCGCTTCATATCGGTTCCTTGCGAATTGGTCAGGCTGATGGCGCTGGCATTGTTGACGCAGATATCGATGCCGCCGAATTCCGCGACGGTTTTGTCAATCGCCGCGATCACCTGCGCCTCGTCGCGGATATCGCAAAGAATCGGCAACGCCTTGCCGCCGGCGGCGCGGATATCGTCGGCAGCGGTGTAGATGGTGCCCTTGAGTTTCGGATGCGGCTCCGCGGTTTTCGCGGCGATCGCGACATTGGCGCCGTCTCGCGCGGCGCGCAGCGCGATTGCAAGCCCGATGCCGCGGCTGCCGCCGGACACAAACAGCGTCTTGTTTTTTAGTGATGTCATCGCTCCCTCCCTGGCGGCGTCTGCCGCCGATTGTTTTAGTACTATTGCCCGGCCGCCTCGGCGCCACGGGTGCGCGGATCGGGGGCGCCGCGCAATCCCGTCGCCGTCACGGCGATTGAATTGGCTGAGGTCTGCCCCATTGGTTCAACGACGCGATGGCCTTTGGCCCTCAGCGCGGCCAGCGTGTCGTCGGCAAAACCGCGCTCGATCCGCACTTCATCCGGCAGCCATTGATGGTGCAGCCGCGGCGCCGCCACCGCCGCCGCGACGTCCATGCCATAGTCGATCACATTGACGATCACCTGCAGCACGGTGGAGATGATGCGGCTGCCGCCGGGCGATCCCGTCACCAGCACCGGCTTGCCGTCCTTCAGCACGATGGTCGGCGACATCGAGGACAGCGGCCGCTTGCCTGGACCGGGCAGGTTGGCCTCGAATCCGACAAGGCCAAACGCATTGGAGGCGCCGGGCGCCGCGGTGAAATCGTCCAGCTCGTTGTTGAGCAGAACGCCGGTACCCTCGGCGACCAGGCCGAGGCCATAGCTGAAATTCAGCGTA
>VAZH01000059.1 GCA_005884465.1 Alphaproteobacteria bacterium
GCTATCCCTATTGCCACCAGGGCGACTTGCCGGATCCAAAGTTTGCGATGGGTCATCAATGTTCGGAATTCACCCCGCCGGTGCTCAATCTCGGCGCCCACGTCGCTCCGCTCGGGATGAAATTCTATACCGGCGACCAATTCCCCGCCGAATACAAGAACAACATCCTGATCGCCGAACACGGATCCTGGAATCGGCACAAATACCAGGGTGCGCGGATCAAACGCGTGATCGTCGACC
>VAZH01000060.1 GCA_005884465.1 Alphaproteobacteria bacterium
TCTTCGCATCGGGCTGGCTTGAGGGCGACCAAAATTATCTCGGCCGTCCGGCCGATATCGTTCTCGCCAAGGATGGTTCGATACTCGTCGCCGACGACTGGGCCGGCGCCATCTACCGCATCAGCTACAAGAAGTAAGGACGGAGCATTCCGAGGCTGCGGCTGCTCGGGAACGAGTAGCCGCAGCCTTTGTTGTTTGATGGCGGGACAACTATCGCCCTCGTCATGCCCGGACTTGAT
>VAZH01000062.1 GCA_005884465.1 Alphaproteobacteria bacterium
AGGACACCGCGCATCAGCAGATGTCAAAGGTGCACACCGAAAAGTGGCGCAACCGGTTGACGGAGGAAGTGACAAAACTCGGGTTCAAGGTGACCCCGAGCGTTGCGAACTTCATCCTGATCCATTTTCCGCTCGAGAAGGGCAAGACTGCGGCCGACGCCGACGCGTTCCTGACCAAGCGCGGCCTGGTGCTGCGCGCGTTGAGCAATTACCGCCTGCCGCACGCACTGCGCATGACCATCGGCACCGAAGAGGCCAATCGCCTCGTGGTCGAGGGCTTGCGCGACTTCGTGGCGCGCCAGTGAACGCCGCGCCGCCATTCAAAAGGGTCGCGCTGATCGGCTTCGGGCTGATCGGCGGCTCGATCGCGCGCGCCGCGCGCGAACAGGGATTGGCGGAAGAGATCGTCACCACCGCGCGCTCCGCCAAAACCCGCGCGCGGGTCAAGGAGCTCGGCATTGCCGAATCCGTGGTGGAGACCAACGCGGAAGCGGTTGATAATGCCGATCTCGTCATCCTGTGCATCCCGGTCGGCGCCTGCGGCGCGGTCGCAGAGGAGATCGCACCCCATCTCAAGCCGGGCGCGATCGTCTCCGACGTCGGTTCGGTCAAGGGCGCGGTGGTCCGGGACATGGCGCCCTATTTGCCTGCCGCCGTGCATTTCGTACCGGCTCACCCCGTGGCCGGCACCGAGCACTCCGGCCCGGATTCCGGCTTTGCCGAGCTGTTCATCAACCGCTGGTGCATTCTAACTCCGCCCGAGGGTACCGATGCGGAAGCAATCGAAAGACTGCGCGCGTTCTGGACAGCGCTTGGCGCCAAGGTCGAGATCATGACGCCGGACCATCACGATCTGGTGCTCGCGATCACCAGCCATCTGCCGCATTTGATCGCCTATACCATCGTCGGTACCGCCGATGAGCTCGGCCAGGTGACGTCATCGGAAGTGATGAAGTTCTCCGCCGGCGGTTTTCGCGACTTCACCCGCATCGCGGCTTCCGACCCGATCATGTGGCGCGATGTATTCCTCGCCAACAAGGATGCGGTGCTGGAAATGCTCGGCACCTTCAACGAGGACCTCTCAAAACTCACCCGCGCGATCCGCCGCGGCGACGGCGAGGCGCTGTTCGAGCATTTTACGCGCACCCGTGCGATTCGTCGCGGCATCGTCGAGATCGGTCAGGATTCGGCTGCGCCCGACTTCGGCCGCCCGCACGCGCATTTGGTGAAGAAGGCAGAGTAAGAACTCTATCGTCGTCCCCGCGAAAGCGAGAACCCATAATCTCCGCCGGCGCGGTTTGTCGCGAACAGTGCGGCGTAAACTTGCTTCGCCCCAGGACGGTTGTGGTCATGGGTCCCGGCGCCCGCTCGCGGAGCCTGTCATCGGGCGGCACTTCGCGCCGACCCGTTGGCTCCGCTTGGCCGGGACGACGGGGCTAAAACAACGGCGGCACCTGCGCGACCTTCAGCGGGCCCAGGAACACCGTGCCATCGACAAAGCGCAGCGGAAAGGACCGCGCCTTCTTGCCTTCGAGCACCGCTTCCTTGCCGAGCGCGTTGATCCCGGCGGCAACGCCGATATTGGCATTCTGCTTGACTACCTTGCCAAGGCCGGGAATGGCCCGGTCCAGCGCGCCGAACAGATTGTTGACGTCGGATGTCTTGACGCCCGGCGCGACGCGATCGAGCGTCGCCTGCGGCACGCCCTCATCCAGCATTTTTTCAATGCCGAGCGCCGGGATAACCTTCTCGATGCCGGCGACCGTCATCTGCAATTCGCCGTCGAGACGGCCATTGGCGCTGAGCCCCAACGTGCCGGCGGCTACCGCGACCAGATCGCCCTGGACAATCCGGGACTGCACGATCTCGACATGTCCGCCGGCAGCCTGGATTTCACGAAACCGCTGCGGCCAGGGTTTTGGCGAAAAATCCTTCAATCCGCTAAGCCTCGTCCGCAGATCGGCATCGAGCGGCTCCGCGAGCAGCGGGTGCACCTCCTGCACGCTGCCGCTTTCGATCTTCAGCATGGTTTCAATCACGGGGCGATCGAGGGCTGAGCCTTCGGCGAGACGGCCGTGCAGTTCAATGTGCTTTGCGCGCGCAAGCGGCGCCTGCACCGCTCCATTGAGGCGATCGATCGAAGCGTCGTCGAAGACGATGGAGGCACGTTGCGGAACGCCCGGCAGTCCCACGACGCTGGAGCGGGCCGTGCGCCAGTTCACCGCCATCGAGGGCTGCTGGCCGCGATCGTAGATCGTTGCCGGCGCGGTAAATTCCGCGATCAGCAATTTCGGATCATAGACCTGCGCCACGACAAGAATTTCGCCGAGCTTTGCCGTGACCGGCGCTTGCGTCGCGGTCTGCTCTGCGGTCTGCGACGAGAGCGACACGCTGACGCCGTCGCAGCGGACTTCGAGGCGGAACGGAAAGCCGGCTACCGAGCGCTTCGCGCAATCATAGACCCGGCCGGATTTCGCCTCGCGGGCGCGCCACGCATCGGATGCACTATCGACCTGGGAAGCCGAATAGAACCAGAACGCGCTCCAGCCCAAGGCGGCGACAACGAGCAGGATCGGCATGATGAAAAGGCGCCAAAGCGGGCGCCGGCGCGGCGCGAGGCTGATATCGGACATGCGGCGACCTTTGGCTGATGATTTTGTCAAATGTAAGCGGGTTGGCGGGACAGCGAAAGACGTGGAATTTGCTTCGCTTCACTTCGAGGTTCTGGTAGCCGTGCGCGCGATGCCAGCGAAAATGCCATCCGAAGCGGAATTGTCCAAAGGCGACCTCTGGGTGTTCGGCTATGGCTCGCTGATGTGGCGGCCGGGCTTCGAGTTCCTCGAGCACGTCCCGGCGCGGCTGATCGGCGAGCACCGCGCGCTCTGCGTCTATTCGTTCGATCATCGCGGGACGCCGGAAAAGCCCGGCCTCGTGCTTGGGCTAGACCGCGGCGGCGCCTGCCGCGGCATCGCGTTTCGGGTTTCGGCCAAGCAACGCAACGACACTGTGCAATATCTGCGCAGCCGCGAGCAGACCACCAACGTCTATCGCGAAGTGATGCGTTCGGTCTGGCTGGAAAACGAAGCCCGGCAACGGGTCAGCGCGCTGGCTTACGTGGTCGATCGCGGCCATGTGCAATATGCCGGCCGGCTGTCACTGGCCGAGCAACTCCGTCACGTGCAGCAGGGGCACGGCCGTTCCGGAAACAACCGCGATTACGTCCTGTCCACCGTGATGTCGATCGAGGCGCAGGGCTTTCGCGACCAGCCATTGCATCAGCTCGCGCTGATGCTGCACGATGATACGCCGCTGCATCTCCACCCTCCTTTGCAGGAAGGACGATAACCATCGTCTTACGCTTTCGCCGACGCCGAACTCGGCACGCGGCCGAATAGCTGCGCCTGCTCGCGACGCGCGGTTTCGACCAGCCGCTTGGTCGCGTCCTCGATCACGCTTGAGATGCGCGCGATGAATTCGCGGCGCGGCAGGCCGGGCGGCAATGGATCGAGAAATTCGACCACCAGCGTTCCTGGATAGCGCATGAACGTCCGTCGCGGCCAGAACAGCCCCGAATTGAGCGCCACCGGCAAGCAAGTCACGCCGCAATCGACATAGATCTGGGCGACGCCGGTCTTGTAGTGCGGCGGCGCATCCACAGCGGTTCGCGTGCCCTCGGGAAAGATAACCAACTGACGGCCGCGCCGCACTTCCTCACCGGCGCGACGCGCCATCGCCAGCAACGCCCGGCCACCGGCGCTGCGATCGACCCCGATCATGTTCGACTTGTTCAGATACCAGCCGAACAGCGGAATCCATTTCAGTTCGCGTTTGACGATAAAAAGCGGCTGATCGAAGAACTGCAGCAGCGCGAAGGTTTCCCACATCGACTGATGTTTCGATGCGACGATCAGCGGACCCTTCGGAATTTTCTCTAGACCGCGATATTCCACCTTGATGTTGCAGATCACGCGCATCAGCCAAATGCTGCTGCGCGCCCAATATCTGGCGATATTCAGGATGGCCCAGCGCGGCATCAGATAGGTGGGAATTGCCACGATCACCCAAAATGCCAGCAGCAGATAGAACAGTACGTTGAAGACCAGCGAACGCAGGAAAATCGCACCCATCGAAAACCCGATCAGTTGGCTTGGGCCGTGGCCGGTCTGCGCGGCGCGAGCGAACCGGCCGGCTGGTCGGCAAGCTCGGGCATCAGTTCGAGACCGGCATCAGCCAGACGCACCCGCACCTCGGCGGCGACGTATTTGGCATACTCCGATAGCAATAGCCGCAATGTTGCGCCACTGGTCCACCATGGCTCGTCGCGCCATTTGTCGCCGACCACCGCGAACGGGATCAGTGCGATATCGGGCATGGCGTGCGACAATTCGAGGATCGCCCGTGGCATGTGGTAATTCGATGTCACCACGATCAGCGATTTGAAGCCTCGCTCGTACGCCCAGCGCCGCGCCTCCGCCGCATTGCTGCGGGTGTTGACGGCCGAACGGTCGAGATCGACGCAGCAGCGCAATAGCGACTGATTGTCGGGCAGCGAACGGGAAATGTCGCTGGCTGCGTTGGTCGGATGGACGCCCGAGATCAAGAGCCGCTTGCCGTAGCCAGCGGCAAGCAATTCCATCGCATCGGAAACGCGCGACGAGCCGCCGGTGAGCACCACGATGCCATCGGCTTTGCGGTCAGGCGTGATCTCGGCGCCGCGCAACTGCGAGAGGAATCCGACGAAGCCGATCGCCGCGCCGACGAACACAATCGCCAGCACGGCCACAACAGCCGCGCCCAGCCAGCGGCTCGGCGCGGTGACCGGCGCTTTCGGCAGTTTATCGTCAGGCTGCACAGTCATTTGGTCTTGATGATCCTTCCCCATTGCAAGCTTAGAACGTTTTCAGACGAAGTGGAGTCAGTCTATATCGTCCAGCGTGGCAAACAGCGTTCGCCGTGATGCCCAGGCGGTAATCGCCGCGATCAGCATGGCCTGCGCCGCCAGCGCCAGGTAACCCGACGGGCGCAGCGAAAACGTCCCCAGCAGAGCTGCGAACTGATCCCCGACCGGCGTGCCGGAGAACCAGCTGGCGATCGATTCGGAAAACCCAAAGGCCAGCATTGCGATACCGCCGCCGATCAACCCGCCCTCCAGCCCAAGCCGCAGAAAATGCCGAAGAAACCGGTTGGCAATGTAACGGTCGCCAGCGCCGACGAAGTGCAGGACCTCCACAATCGGACGATTCGCCGCCATCGCGCCGCGGGTTGCGAACGATACCGAAATGATGGTCGCAATAATCACCAATGCGAGGATGCCGATGCCGGCGAACACGGTAGCCCCGGTCATCGACCGCATCCGCTCGATCCAGGCGCGGTGATCGTCGACGCTCGCGGATGGCGCGACCTGCATGACCCGGCTGCGCAGCGCGGCCAGATCAGGCACGGTTCCGGGCTGCACCCGCGCGATAATAACACGCGGCACCGGCAGATCGTCGAGCGAAAGCCCGCTGCCAAGCCAGGGTTCGAGCAGTTTGGCCGACTCCTCTTTGGAAAAGGGCCTGATCTCGACGATGCCACGCTGCGCGCGCATCGCTTCAGCCACCGCCGCCACATCGCGGTCGATATCGCGCCCGGCCATCGGGCGCACCTGGATGGTGATCTCGCTCGCGACCTCCGACTGCCACTCCGCCGCCGACGCGCTCACCAGCAGCACCGTGCCGGTGGTGATCGATGCGAGGAACGTCATGATGGCGACGACGGCGACCAGCGCCCGACCGGCGATCGAGGCGCGCGGCACAATCGGCGACAGATTGCGCGCCCGCGCCGGCAGTTGCGGGCGCTCGCGCCCGAGATCCACCAACGGGCCATGCTCGTCGTCAGCTCTACTCATAGATATGCAACCGCCCCTGATGCAGCACCAGCCGCCGCGCGTCATACTGGTCCATCAGCGTGATGTCATGGGTCGCGATGACAACCGCGGTGCCCGACTTGTTCAATTCGATGAACAGCCGCAGCAACCGGCGCCCCAGCGTCGGATCGACGTTGCCGGTCGGCTCGTCCGCCAGCAATAGCTGCGGCCGCGAGATCACGGCGCGCGCGATCGCGGCGCGCTGCTTCTCGCCGCCGGACAGGATCGGCGGCAGGGCATCCATTCGCTCGCCGAGGCCGACCCATTTCAGGAGATCGATCACCTCCTTGCGATAGCTGGATTCCTGCCGCCCCATCACCCGGAACGGCAGCGCCACGTTTTCGTACGTCGTCATGTGATCGAGCAGGCGAAAATCCTGCAGCACGATGCCGATCCGCTTGCGCAGATCGGCGATCTGATCCTTGGCCAGCAGCGAGACGTCTTGGCCGAACAAATTGACCAGGCCGCGCGTCGGCCGCAGCGATAAGAACAGCAGCCTGAGCAGCGAGGTCTTGCCGGCGCCGGATGGACCGGTGAGGAACTGGAAGGAATGGGCGGGGATAAGGAAACTAAGGTCGCGCAGAACCTCCGGGCCAAGCCCGTAACGCAATCCGACATTTTCGAACCGAACCAAGCTCAGCTCCGTTCGATGTGGGGTGCGACCGGAACCCTGAAACCGAAGGCGTGGGGCTCGCTGGTTTCGCTGCGGCTGCGAACCAAACAAAATGGTTGTGCTTCGATTATGGTTTCCGATTCGTTAACGGTCGCCTTGTAGCATCTCGGCAAGTTCATTGTGGAGATTGGCTCCATGCACATCGTTTGCCCCCATTGTACAACGTCCTATGCCATCGATTTGGCCACCTTGGGCGCGGCAGGCCGTACCGTCCGGTGCTCCCGTTGCAAGGAAGTCTGGCTGGCGCGGCCGGAGGATGCGGCCGAGGTCAAGGCTTCGGCACCTGCGATGGCGGAAGCCGGCCACCTGGCCGCGAATGCGGACGCCGCCGCGGAATGGAACGCTCTCGCACGCGAACACGACAGCGGGGCCCAGCAAATCCCGGTCGTCGATAGCCCCTCGATATCAGCCGACTGGCCGGCTGACGGCGAGGGCTCGTCACGCCTTGTTGGGCGCGACTGGCCGTCGATATCCCGGCACAATAGGGAGGGCGCCGGGGCGGCGCGGCAACACCAGGCCTGGTTCCAGAAGCTTTTAAGACCACAGGCGCGGCTTCGCCCGCCGGGCAAGCCATTTATCAGTCTCCCTACCATCTGCGCCGCCATGGGCGCGCTGGTGCTGGCGCTGGTGATCTGGCGCGGCGACGTGGTGCGGCTCATGCCGCAGGCCGCCGCATTCTACAAGCTGGTCGGCCTTGAGGTGAATGCGCGCGGCCTCTCCTTCAAGGATGTGAAGATCACATCCGAAACCATGGAGGGCAAACCGGTGCTGGTAATCGAGGGCGTGATCGTCGGCCTCGCCCGTAAGCCGGTCGAATTGCCGCGGCTGCGCTTCAGCGTTCGCGACGCGCAGGGCGCCGAGATCTACGCCTGGAATGCGCTGCTGGAGCAAGCCGTGCTCAATCCAGGCGAAAAAGCCTGGTTCAAGTCACGACTGGCTTCGCCGCCCCCCGAAGGCCGCAATATCGATGTCCGCTTCTTCAGCAAGCGGGACATCGCCGGCGGCAACGTATGAACAGGGGAACGGGACCGCGCTCGCGGAAGATGGATGCTCGATGCCGCGTGTGCTGATCGCCGACGATGAAGTTTCCATGCGCACGCTGGTGGCGCGCGCCATTGCCATGGACGGTCACGCCACCGTCACCGCGGAGGACGGCGCCGAAGCGCTGGAGATCCTGGGCCGCGAACCGGGCGCATTCGATCTCTTGCTCACCGATATCCAGATGCCGGTGATGGACGGTATCGCGCTGGCGCTGACCGCCGCCCGTGATTTTCCTGATCTGATGATTTTATTGATGACGGGCTTTGCCGATCAGCGCGAGCGCGCGCACGGCCTCAACGCGATCGTGCACGACGTCATCACCAAGCCGTTTTCAGTGGCCGACATCCGCGCCGCGGTAGCCGCTGCGCTGGCGGCGCGCAAGGGTTAGCAACTCTCGACTGTCATTGCCGGGCTTGCCCCGGCAATCCATCTTCTTCGAAAAACTCTCATGAAGATGATGGATACGCGGGTCAAGCCCGCGTATGACAAAGTGTGCCTGTGGCGACGCCTTCAGTATTAAAAATGCCGCGCTAATAGTCTTTCAGCAACCGCTCGATGTAATCGAGTTCGATCTGCGGGCGCTGCGGATCGGAGAGGCGGCGGCGGAGTTCTTCCAGAATGCGGCGAACCCGCTGCACATCGATTTCACCGGGGATCTTCACCGAGTAATCATCGCTGTATTCGTGCCCGTGCAGCGGCCGTCCGAGCGGATCGGTGCCATTGGCACCGCTCTGCTGCCGGCCGACGCGATTGCCGGGACCGTCGCCCTGTCCCTCATCGCCCTGCTGCATCGCCTGCGCGAGACTCTGGGCGCCCTTGCGCAGCGCATCCAGCGCGCGGCCTTGCGAATCCACCGCGCCATCGGCGTTGCCCTCGCCGAGCTTGCCGCTGGCATCGCCCATCGCGGTATCGGCTTCGCCGAGACCATCCTCGCCCTCGCCTTGCTCGGCATCCTGACCGGGTTGCCCCTGCTGACCCTTCTCGCCGCGCTGGCCCTGTCCCATGCCGCGCTTGGCAAGCTCCTGCTGCAACTTCTTGAGCCGGTCGCGCAGGCCTTCCTGATCCTGCTGAAGATCGCCCATGCTTTGATCGCCCTGCTTGCCGCGCATGCGATCACGCCGCGAATCCTGGCCCTGCTTGAAGGTCTTGTCGCGCAACTGCTGCTGCTTGCGGATCATGTCGCCAAGTTCGTTGAGCGCCTGCATATCGCCGTCATCGGACTGGCCGGGCTGCGCCATCTGCAGATTTTCCAGCATCTGCTGCAGCTGCTCGAGCAATTGCCTGGCGGCGTCCTTGTCGCCGGAGCGCGACAGCCGCTCCATGCGCTCGATCATGTTGTTGAGATCCTGCTGGCGCAGCACCCGGGTATTGGGATCGAGCGGCCGCGCCAGCTGCTGGGGATTGTTGCGCAGCTGCTCGGCGAGCTGGCGCATGAAATTGTCCAGCGCGGCGCGCAGGTTCTCGGTGAGCTTCTTGATCTCTTCGTCGCTGGCGCCTCGTTCCAGCGCCTGCTTGAGCGCTTCCTGCGCGGCACGCAAGGCCTTGTCCACATCGGTGATGTTGCCATCCTCGATGGTGACCGCGAGCGCCCACAGGTTGGCGACGACCTCGCGCATCGCGTTGTCGGTGCGGGCGGCCTCCAGCTGCCGCGCGACGCTGAAGAGGCCGAGATAGTGGCCGGCTTCGGGCGTGAACAATTCCGGCGCGATCATCAGCGCCTCGAGCGCCGCATACACTTGCGAGTTCTGGTTGGCGTCGAGTGCCAGAATGCGGCGCTGCTCGATCAGCACCCGCGCCAGCGGTTTGGTGAACAGCCGCTCCGGAAGCCGCATGTTGAATGGCTCGCTGCGGCCCTCATTGCCGGCCTCGTCCTTGGCCGTCAGGGTCAAGGTGACGTCGGCGCCGGCATAGGGATCCTCGCTGAGATCCTTGACCGTCTGTCCAACGCCATTGCGCGTCCGCGCATTCGGAAGCACCAGCGAAAATTGCGGCGGGTCGAACAAGGGCCGTGGCTCGGTCGAACTTTTCTCGCTCGCGCCTTTCGGCGGCTCACCGGGACGGAGGGCAAAGCGCGCCTGCGCTTCGGTGACGCCATAATCATCCTCGATCCTGTAGGACATCTGCAGCGAGCCGCGGGCCTGACGTTCCGGGTCTTTCGCAAGCGAGATGGTCGGGGCGCGATCGGGGATGGCGCTGAATTTCCATTGCGGCTGACCGGAGGGCGCGCGGACGTGTGCCGTGCCATCGCCGGCGATGGTGAAATGCCGTTCGTTGGTGCCCTTGGGCGCCTGCTCGGTCGGTACCGCCTCGGTCACACCGCCACCGGCCACGACGTCGAGGGTGCCCCCGCTCGAGCGCACGATCAGCGTAGAGCCCGCCGGCACCGGCAGCGGTCCCGCGGCGGGTGCCGCGGCTTCCTTGTTCGCCGCCGACAGAATGATCGGCGGCTTGCCGGTATAGACCGGCGGCGTAACCCAGGCATCGACCCTGATATTGGCCGGCGACAGTACGCCGTTCCAGTCGAACGCCGCCGCGACGCGCAGCATGCGCTCGTCGCCCGCGGCAACGTAGGCCGCCACCATCATCACCGCGACCAGCGCGCGCAGCGCCCAGGGGTCGTGGAACGGAAGCCGCGGCGACGGCAAGCCGGCGCGGATGCGCTTGATCGATGCCAAAGTGCGTTCGCGTTGCGCCTGCCACAGCGCCAGCGCTACCGGATCCTGGCTCGCAAGCGTATCGGTCAGCGAAGTCGCCGGACGATGGCGGATGCCGGTGCCGCGGTCGAGCCGGCTTAGCCCCTCTTCGCGGCTCGGCCAGCGAAACCGGACCAGCGGAAACAGCGCGCCCAGCGCCAGCAGCACGAACACTGCGAGGCCGATGGCGCGGGCAATAAACGGTAGCGCCAGCCACAATCCGGCCCAGGACGCCACCAGAAACAGTCCGACGACGGTGCATAACCGCGCCAGATGCGGCCAGCTTCGCTCCCAGGCGATCGCGTATTTTGCCCGCTGCAGGGCCTGCGTCAGCTTAAGCCGCGAAACGGCATCCGGGTCGCGCGCTGGCTCTGACGGGTCGGGGGTGGCGCCGCTCAACAAACTCTCCGGGTTCTTCGAAACAGCACTCTAGCACAACGGCGGCAATGAGGCACCCGTTCCGGAGCGGTATCCCGCACGTGGAAATACGCATAACACGAAGGCGTGACTGCACCGCCGCGACCTCGTAACGTCGGCCATCGGACCATCAGGGACCTCAAGGAAAGATCATGGACAAGAAAACGCACGACAAGGGGCTGGAAATTCGTAAAGCCGTGCTGGGCGAGGCCTACGTCTCAAACGCGCTCAAGAACGCCGACGATTTCAACAAGCCGTTTCAGGAACTGGTCACCGAATACTGCTGGGGCGCGGTATGGGGCCGGGAGGAATTGCCGCGCAAGACCCGCAGCATGCTCAATCTGGCGATGATCTCTATACTGAACCGGCCGCATGAATTGCGCGTGCATATCAAGGGCGCGCTGGTCAACGGCGTGACCAAGGACGAGATTCGCGAAATCTTCATGCAGGTGGCGATCTATGCCGGCGTGCCCGCCGGCGTCGACAGTTTTCGCATCGCGCGCGAAGTGTTCGCGGAGTTGGACAAGGTCTGAGGGTCTCAAACCCTCATGGTGAGGAGGCGCTCTTGCGCCGTCTCGAACCATGAGGCCGGCGAAGATTGTTCAAACTTCATCCTTCGAGACGGCCGCGAAGCGGCCTCCTCAGGATGAGGACCGTTTCCGAAGATTCGCTAGGGATAAACCATCATGGACATCGGATTCATCGGCCTGGGGAAAATGGGCTTGCCCATGGCC
>VAZH01000097.1 GCA_005884465.1 Alphaproteobacteria bacterium
AAGCGTGTTGCGTCGCTCGCGGATTCTGGCAAACTCACGGCCGGAAATTTGGGGGGTAAGAAAATGTCCAACAGGTTTACGCAATACATTCTGATCGCGATGGCGCTCGGAATTGTGATGGGGACGCTGGTTTTCAATTATCTTCCCGATAGCCGGGTCGAAATCGCAGCCGACGTAAACCTGATCGCGCTGCTGTTCCTGCGCCTGATCAAGATGATCATCGCGCCCCTGGTGTTCGCGACCCTGGTCGGCGGCATCGCCCACATGGGAAGCGGCTCCAAGCTCGGGCGGATTTTCGCAAAAACCATGGGCTGGTTCGTCAGCGCGTCGTTCGTTTCGCTGCTGCTTGGATTGATCATGGTCAATCTGTTGCAGCCGGGCGCAAACTTTCCCGGCACCCTGCCGGACAAGCTGCAATCGACCGGCCTGCCGGTATCGCAGTTCTCGATCGAAAAATTCCTCACTCATTTGATTCCGACGTCGATTGCGGATGCGATGGCGCAGAACGAGATTCTGCAGATCGTGGTGTTCGCGGTGTTCTTCTCGGTGGCGATGGGCGCCATGCCGGAACGTTCCAAGCCGATGCTGGCGCTGATCGATGACCTCGGCCACATCATGCTGAAGGTGACCGGCTATGTCATGCTGTTTGCGCCGCTTGCGGTGTGGGCGGCCATCATGGCGACGGTATCGAAGAACGGCCTCGGCGTATTGTGGAAGCTGATCGTGTTCATGGGCGGCTTCTATCTCTCGCTGCTGATCCTGTGGGTCATTCTGGTCGTGGTGGGCTTTATCGTGCTCGGGCCGAGATACAGTCATCTGCTGCGGCTGATCCGCGAACCGCTGATGATAGCGTTCTCGACGGCGAGTTCGGAAGCCGCCTACCCGAAAACGCTCGAGGGCCTCAATCGCTTCGGCGCATCGTCGCGGATCTCGAGTTTCGTGCTGCCGCTTGGCTACTCGTTCAATCTCGACGGCACCATGATGTACTGCACCTTTGCCAGCATCTTCATCGCGCAGACCTATCACATCGACATGCCGCTCGGCACCCAGCTTGCGATGCTCGCGACCTTGATGATCACCTCGAAAGGTGTCGCCGGCGTTCCCCGCGCTTCGCTGGTCGTGATCGCCTCGACGCTGGGCCAGTTCGGCATCCCCGAAGCGGGGCTGTTGATGATCATGGGCATCGATACGTTCCTCGACATGGGACGCAGCGCCACCAATGTGATCGGCAATTCGCTGGCGACCGCGGTGGTGGCGAAGTGGGAGGGCGAACTCGCGCCCGAGCACGCGCTCGGCCCCGACGACGTCGTGCCGCCGGACATGATCCCCGGGGAAGTGCCGGAAATGCAGGCCGGCCACGCATAGGAGGCGAGCCATGGGCCACCCACCCAGGAGATGCGTGCCGGCGGCAAGCCTGGTGGCCGCGTTGGTCTTGCTGACCACGGCTGCAGCCGCCCAGACCGGCGGCGGCGAAGGGCTGAGCCCGACGCTTGCCAATATCAAGAGGGCGCATGTGGTGCGCCTGGGCTATCGCGAGAGCTCGCCGCCGTTTTCGTTTCTCGATCAGGCGAACCGGCCGATCGGCTACAGCCTCGAGCTCTGCGAGGCGATCGTCGATGAGATCGGTGTCGAGGTCGACGATGCCAACCTGAAGATCGAATACGTCAAGGTTACATCTGACGACCGCATTCCGGCGGTGGTGCAGAACAAAATCGACCTCGAATGCGGATCGACCACCGCCAACGCGGAGCGCAGCAAACAGGTGGCGTTCTCGCCGCTGATATTCGTGGCCGGCACCAAGTTGATGGTGCCGAAGGCCTCGACCGTCGCGGGAGCGGCCGATTTGAAGGGCAAGACGGTGGTGGTGACAAAAGGCACCACCAACGAGCAGGCGATGCATGCTGTCGACAGGAAATTTGCGCTTGGCCTCAACATCATTACCTCGCCCGATCATGAGCAATCCTATCAGATGCTGGTGGATCAAAAGGCCGATGCGTTCGCGACCGACGACATTCTGCTTTACGGCCTGATCGCGCGGCACAGGGCGCAGGACAAGTTTCGCGTTACCGGCGAATATCTGTCCTACGATCCCTACGGCATCATGTTCCGCAAGGGTGAGCCGCAACTCGCTGCCGTGGTGGAACGCACCTTCCGCAAGCTCGGTTCGAATCGCGACCTTGTTCCGCTCTACAACAAATGGTTCGTCTGGCGCCTGCCGACCGGCGAGAAGCTCAACGTCGCGATCTCGCCGCAGCTGGAAGAAGCGTTCAAGGTGCTCAACGATAGCGAGGGGACGAGCAACTAGGTTTTCCGTCGTGCCCGGGCTTGTCCCGGGCATCCACGTCCTCCCTTGGCGACTGGACAAAAAAGACGTGGACGGCTGGGACGAGCCCGGCGATTGCGATCATCTAGGTGTCATCGTCCGCGAAAGCGGACGATCCAGTACTCCGCGACGTCTCGGTTCAATCACTAGAGCCACGGCGTACTGGATACCCGCCTTCGCGGGGTATGACGCCGTGACGAATTCCGCGGTCAGAAAAATTTCAAATCCTGCGCGCGGCCGCCGTTGGCGACCACGGTGTACTCGATGGCGAGGAATAATCCGCCAGCCACGTATATTTTTCGATTCTGTGACGCGGCGAGCCTTTGGCTGACACCGACGGCGTCCTCGACGGTCGCGGCGATGTGAGCAGTTGCTTGCGGATTGGCCTTGCGCACCGCGGCGGCGACGGTCCTGGTGTCCGCGCCCTTGTGGTGTGCCGAGGTGCATATGATGGTGTCGAACGACGGCGCCAGAGCGGCGACGATCTCGTCGGCGTTCTTGTCGAAGGAAATCCCGGACACGAGAATCCAGTTCTCCGCGCCATAGATCGCCTTGAGGCTTGCGAGCGACTGCCGGATGCCATCGGGGGTGTGGCCGACGTCGACAACGGTAAGTGGGTCTTGCCTGATAAGTTCGAGGCGGCCCGGCCAGCGCGCCTCGCGAAGGCCCGAGCGCACGGCGGCCTCGATGTTGTCGGGAGTTGCTCCGGGCCGCGCGTGTTGTAGCCACAGCAGGAACAAGCTGATCGCGATCGCGGCATTGTTGAATTGAAACGTGCCGAGCAGGCCCATTTCGAGCGACCGAAATTCGTGAGCCTCGAACTGGAAATCGAACCGTTGCCCTGCTGTCGAGAGGGATTCGCCCGATATGCCGATCTCCGCGCGGACAAAGCGCGACGCAATCGCGCGATTGCGGTTATATTCGATCAGATGCGGCCTCAGGTTTCGGCAATTCTCGCCATAGACGATCGTGCCGCCGGATGCGCAGGCGTCGCTCTTGTCGGAAGCGATCAATTCCAGCGAATGGCCGAGCAGTTCGACATGCTCGTAATCGACTGACGTGACGCAGGTCAGTTGCGCGCCGGCCAGGCGCACCGGATCGTAACGGCCGCCGATGCCGGCCTCGAACACCGCGCAATCGCAATTCCGCTCCTGAAAATACAGGCCGGCCAGCGCGAACAGGGCCTCGAAGGCTCCGAATTTTTCTCCGGTTCGCCGCGAGATCTCGGCGATAGCCATCTCGATCCGCGACTTCAGCCGCGCCAGGTCGTCATCGCCGATATCAGCGCCGTCGACCTGAACCCGCTCGTTCAAACGATAGAGATGCGGTGAGGTGAACAGACCGGTTCGCAAGCCATAGGCGCGGGCGATACCGGCGCAGAACGCAGCGGTAGAGCCTTTGCCATTGGACCCCGTCACCACAACCGAAATACGCGAGAGCCTTACCCGCTCCACCGCGAGAGCATCGAGCAGGTCTGCCATCCGTGCCAGACAAACCCCATCACCGTATTTTGGAAGATCAAACATTAAAGCAGCCCCATCGCCAAAAATGTGTGGCGCCAGATTTTCAGGATCAGGTCGCTGCGGCCGGATTCCTCCAGCAG
Source organism: Alphaproteobacteria bacterium (assembly GCA_005884465.1). Lineage (GTDB taxonomy): Bacteria > Pseudomonadota > Alphaproteobacteria > Rhizobiales > Xanthobacteraceae > Bradyrhizobium. The sequence continues at coordinate 3,927 of VAZH01000097.1, forward strand.
CCGGATCGAGGGGTTGGAGTTTAGTTCGATAACCCGCATCGCATCCGGGTCTCCGCCGATATCGGTAAACATGTCCACGGCGGCGACACGAAGGCCGAGCACTCGCACGGCCTGCCTCGCCAGTACGAGGGCGGCCTCGGACGGAGGAGCTTCGAGAACCATCGTTCCCCCCGCGCTCAGATTCATCCGTCCGGGAATCTCCCAACGCTCGCCCTTGGGCAGCACGATGCCGAGCGAAGCGTCGGGGCTTGCGGAAACCAGAGAAAGACCGCGCGCGCGCAACGCTTCATTATGCGCAATCAACAGCTCGCCGATCGAACGCGCGCCGTCGCCTGAAACGAACGGCGAATATTTCCTGGCGGAATACACGACCTCGTCGTCGAGCAGGAAAATCCGGTATTCATTTCCTGTTGCAATCGGCTGGATCAATATCGAATCGTAATATTGCGAAACCTGGTCCAGGTATCCTGCAAGCAGCCCCTCCCCAATGACTTGGGCAAAATCGCCGCGCGATCCCAATAGTGGTTTGGCGAACGCAGTGCCGCCGAGCTTTCTCAAATATTCGAACGCGTGTTCGCGCTCGTGGCCCAGGGCGCGGTGGCTACGGCGCCGTTCATGCAGGAAGAAATATTCGCCGCCGAGCGTCGCAACGCCGGCATCCTCCAGAATCCGATTGGTAAAATATTTGTCCGATGCCAGCGTTGCGGCGGTGGCATTGTTTTGCGGATACCATGAACATCGCCCGGCGCCGAAATGAACGCTCATGGTCTTCGATGCGACCCTGAACAGAAGCCCAGACCCGCCGTCGATGTCCTGAAACGACAGGCCAAATTCTGCGCAGGCATATTCCGCGTAGACCGATTGGTCCGGATAGGAGCCCGGCTTTCCCGATCGAAACTCGCTAAGGCTTCGCATGCAATATCCGGCGATCTGGCATTCGGTTTCTGATCAAATATCCCTAACGAGATTTTTATCCGGACGCGGCAATTAATTGCTCATTGCCGACGGATTTCAGCAAGTTAATTGCTCGGAAGCGCAGATAAACAGCAAAGACCTTTTCTGTCAGCGAAACCGACGCTTTTTTGAGCTCTCAAATTGAACCTCCGCTCTTATTGACTATGTCTAACATCACGGTATTTCAGCCGCCAAATCCTCCATCGTCGCAGGGGTTTTCGCCGCTTCGCGAGCCGCACAACTCGATCGTTCTACTGTCAGGCAACCGGAAAAAACAAAACACATGAGCGCATTCCATCGAGAGAAGGTTCTTTCTGTCCAGCACTGGACCGATACGCTGTTCAGCTTCAGGGCTACCCGCAATTCCGGCTTTCGATTCCAGAACGGCCAGTTCGCGATGATCGGGCTCGAGGTCGATGGCCGTCCATTGATGCGCGCCTACAGCATGGCGAGCGCCAATCACGAGGACGAGCTGGAATTTTTCAGCATCAAGGTCGCCGACGGCCCGCTGACATCGCGGCTTCAAAGGATCAAGGAGGGCGACACCATCCTGGTCGGGCGCAAGGCCACCGGCACGTTGATCGCCGACAATCTGATTCCGGGCAAGCGCCTGCTGCTGCTGTCGACCGGGACGGGCCTGGCGCCGTTCGCCAGCCTGATCAAGGACCCGGAAGTGTACGAGCAATTTGAAACCATTGTTCTGGTTCACGGCTGCCGGCAGGTGTCCGAACTGGCCTATGGCGAGGAGCTGGTGGCGAAGCTGCGGGACGACGAACTGTTCGGACCGCTGTTGACCGAGAAGCTCGTGTATTATCCGACCGTCACCCGCGAGCCGTTCCGCAACCGCGGCCGCATCACCGACCTGATCACCTCAAAGCAATTGTTCGACGATATCGGCCAGTCGCCGCTCGATATCGAGACGGATCGGGTCATGATGTGCGGCAGCCCGGCGATGCTGGAAGAGCTGCGCCAGATGTTCGAAGCGCGTGGTTTTGCCGAAGGCAATAACAGCGAGCCGGGTCATTTTGTGATCGAGAAAGCGTTCGTCGAACGGTAAGTCTTTCCGTTTCCAGCCGTCATTCCGGGGCGCGCGTGAGCGCGAACCCGGAATCCCGAGATGATAATTTCCAGATTCCGGGTCTGGTCCTTCGGACCATCCCGGAATGACGGTCGTAGCGTCGGACGCCGCACACGGCCAGCGCGCCCGGATGATCCTCGCAACCAATCTTGATAGCGCAGCCCCGTTTTCCGTTGCTATAAACGCAGCCGAACGTCGCGTAACTTTTCGTCAACGCGTCGACAGCGGGAGCGAACAAAACTTTGTCCGTATCCGACCACGCTGGCCCTGCGAAAACTGCCTTCGTATTCGCAGGCGGCGGCAGCTTTGGCGCCATTCAGGTGGGCATGATGCATTCGCTCGCCGCACACGGAATTTCCGCGGATATGGTGGTCGGATCCAGCGTCGGCGCCCTGAACGGGGCTTACTATGCCGGCGATCCCACGCTCAAGGGCGTCCTGCAGCTGGAAACCATCTGGCGCGGATTGCACCGGCACGACGTTTTCCCGGTGACGTGGCGGACGCTATTGGCGTTTCTCTGGCGCCGGGACTTCCTGATCCCGCATGACGGGATCAGGAAACTGATCGACGACCATATTCCTTATCGAAATCTGCAGGATGCCAAGCTCCCGGTTCATATCGTCACCACCGATATTATCTCGGGCGACAGTGTGGTGTTGTCGGAAGGTTCGACTGCCGAAGCGATTGTCGCCTCAACCGCAATCCCCGGCGCCTTTGCGCCGGTCCGCTACAAGGATTTTTATCTGGCCGATGGCGCGATCTCCTCCAACACGCCGGTCAGGGTCGCGGTCGCGAAGGGCGCGCAGCGCCTGATCGTCCTGCCGACTGGTTACGCCTGCGCAATGCACGCGCCCCCGATCGGCGCGGTGGCGAACGCGCTGCATGCGCTGACGCTCCTGATCGCGCGGCAATTGGTGAGCGAGCTGGAGGGCCTCGGTCCCAGCATCGAATACTTCGTGGTGCCGCCATTATGTCCGCTGGTGGGATCGCCCTACGACTTCTCGCGCACGGCCGATCATATCGAGCGCGCCATTCAGAGCACCGACGCCTGGCTGGCGCAAAGCGGCCTGGAACAGGGCAGGATACCTGAGGAGATGCGCCCGCACAGCCACTGAGTCACGCCGCCGCCGCACCCATCCTGAGTAGCGACGGCTTCGCCGCATCTCGAAGGATGAGGCGGAGCCTCATGGTTCGAGATGGCGCAAGAGCGCCTCCTCACCATGAGGGGGTAGGCCATCCAAGATCAGACCAGGTTACGTTGCACTGCAATAATAAGGTTTAGCGGGCGATATCGCCGGCCGCGGAACAGATTGATTCTCCGCCAGCGGATTGGCTAGCTTGATGGCTGTGATCTCCATGACTTGTGAGCGAGATATCGTGTAAGCATTGTTCTGATAGTTGGATTAGCTTGCGGCTGACAAGAATAATA
>VAZH01000665.1 GCA_005884465.1 Alphaproteobacteria bacterium
TCGATCGCAGGCAGGCCGATCTTGCCGTGCTGCGCACCGATGCAAAGGTACCGCCACGCGCGCGTGCGCTGGCAATCCTCGAGCACGACGTGCTGCTGCTGCTCAGCCCTCCCAACAAGAAGATCAAGTCGCTTGCCGAGCTGAAGAAAAAGAAGATCGCGGTTTTGGCCGACGGCGACCATAACGCGGTGCTGGTCCGCAAAATGCTGGAAATTTCCGATAATCCCGACGCCGCTTCCGCGGTCCAGCTGGCGCCGCCGAATTCACCGCTCGACAAACTGTTCGCGCCGGGCGGCTATGGCGCGGCGATCGCAATTGCACACGCCTCGACGATCGTGAAAAACAAGAGCTATGAACAATATGCCAAGCGTGGCGGGTTCACCCTGAATGCGATCGACGAGGCGAAAGCGCTGGCGAGACGCGATCCCGCAATTTCGGAGGAAACGCTGGCGACAGGCATGCTGTCCTCGGCGCCCCCGATTCCCGATGACGATCTCACTACCGTCGGGCTGCAATGGCTACTGGTCGCGCAGTCCAGGATGTCGTCGGCAACCGCGGGAGAGCTCGCGCGCACGATCTACGAAAACAAGGCCGAGCTCGCGCTGCCGGATGGCTTCGCCTCCAGGATCGAACCGGCGGACACCGACAAGGACGCCTTCGTTGTCGCACACCAGGGCGCGGCCGAATATATCAATGACGACACCGAGTCGTTCATGGACCGCTACAGCGACCTCCTGTATCTCGCGGCGGCAGCGCTCAGCATCATCGGCTCGATCTTTGCCGGGCTCTATGCCAAGGTCACGAGGATTGCGCCGGAGAAGGCCAGCGAGCTCGCCACCGCCATTCTCGACATCGGCGAACGGGTCGAACATGCCACCTCGATGGACGCGCTCGACGCGCTGCAGGAGGAACTCGAGCAAATTCTTCGAGGCGTGGTGATCGGACTGCGCGACGGCACCATCTCAAGCAACGGGCTGGACACGTTCAAGCTCGGATATGAATTCGTGCGCGACGACATCATCATGCGGCGCGAGAGCCTGAAGCGGCGCGCCGGGCATGACGACAATGTGGTGATCGTCAAGACCGCACAAAGCGCGTAACCACCTGCACTGCAGCAGCCGGTGGCGAACCGAGCGGAACGTGAGATGAACTTATCCGAGAAACCGCATCAGAGCAGTCGTCGGGGCCTATTGGGCCATCTGGAGGCATGTCAATAAACTGACATAACTCGGCGTACCACCAACGCTTTCATTGGCACTGCAGCTTGCTCTGAACGCCGAATATTTAGAGCGGCCACCAGGCTGAACGGAACGGCTGGGATCCCTGTGGGTTGGCAGCCATTCTCTGGCGGTCGGCTCGCTTCACAAGCTTCGTCTTGCGCTCGATCTTGATTGCCACTGCGGGTGCCGGGGCTGACGAACCAAGCCGGGCTTCCGCGACTTGCGCCGGTGCTTGCACAATGTCCGGGACCGAAGCAGGAATGGCTGCGGCTTGTGAACGGGTATCGATGTCGACCCGCGGCGGACCTACCCTGTCCGAAGCGATTCGAATGACCGGCCTTACCACGTCGCTGCGGTTGACCGTTTCTGTTTCGGGGAAAAAGCCCGACACAACGAAGAGCAGCGCAAGAAGCGCTCCACCGGCAACAGTGAAA
>VAZH01000098.1 GCA_005884465.1 Alphaproteobacteria bacterium
ACATAGACACTGGAGCAGAACTGATGAGCCTCAAAGATATGACAATCGCAGACAGAGCGGTTCTGGTGACCGGGGCCAATCGCGGTATCGGAAAGGCGCTGGTCGAGGAAGCCTTGAGGAGAGGCGCGAAGCGGGTGTATGCCGGTACGCGCCAGCCCTTGGCCCACTTGGATGGGCGCGTCACGCCCCTGACCCTGGACGTGACCAACGCTGCGCAGATTCAAGACGCTGTCGAGAGAGTCGAATCTCTCGATATACTCATCAACAACGCCGGCTTGGCGCTTTACGATGATCTGAGCGATCGTGCCGTGCTCGAACAGCACCTCGCCGTCAATCTCTTTGGCACCTATGGCGTGACCCAGGCTTTCCTGCCGTTGCTGACACGCTCTCGGGGTGCCATCGTCAATGTCCTGTCGGTGACGGGCCTTGCCGCCTTGCCGCTCATTCCGGCCTACTCGATCTCAAAGGCGGCTGCGTTCTCCCTGTCACAATCGCTGCGCGCTCATTTGGCCGGACGGGGCGTGAGGGTACATGCCGTCCTGACCGGCCCCGTGGACACAGATATGTCCCGAGGCCTCGACATACCAAAGGCATCTCCGGAGTCCGTTGCGCGAGCCATCTTCGACGGCGTGGAGAAGGGGGAACAGGACATCTTCCCGGATCCCATGTCGGAGTCCATGGCGGAGAACTGGCGCAGCGGTGCGGTCAAGGCGCTTGAGCGCCAGTATGCAGGGTTGATTGACCCCTCTTTCGTGCGTCGATCGTCATAGCTTCACCTGGACATTGGAGCAGAACGATGAACCTCAAAGACAAGATTGTTGTTGTCACTGGCGGAAGCCGCGGCCTTGGCCTGGGACTGGTTGAGGCCCTGGTCGCGCATGGCGCGAGGGTGACGGTCGTCGCCCGCGCCGCCGATGCGCTAGAGTCCGTCCGCGCCCGGCTGGGCGTCGCCACGATCTCCGCCGACGTGACGGACGAGACGGCCGCCCACCGCATCCTCGCCGAAATTCGCCCGGATATTTTGGTGCTGAACGCCGGCGCCAAGCCGCGGATGGGCCGGTTCGACCAGCTGAGCTGGGCGGATTTCACCGCGACCTGGGAGACCGACGTCAGGGCTGGGCTCTATTGGCTGCAGGCGGCGCTGAACGTGCCCCTCAAGCCGGGCAGCCGCGTCCTGGTGGGATCGAGTGGCGCTGCCGTGAACGGATCGCCGATGTCGGGTGGCTATGGCGGCGCCAAGCGCATGCTCTGGTTCATGGCCAAATACGCCAACGGCGTCGCGGAGCAGAAGCATCTCGGGATCCGCTTCCAGACAATCGTGCCGCAGCAGATCATTGGCGGCACTGGCGTTGGCGACGCCGGCGCCAACGCTTATGCGGACGCGATGGGCATCAAGCCCGAAACGTTCTTGGCCGGCTTCGGCGCGCCGATGCCGCCCCGGGAGTTCGGCGAGAAGGTGGTTGCCGTGCTGGAAGACCCTAAATACGCTGAAGCCTTCGCCTTCGGGCTCAAGGGCGACACCGGGGTCACCATACTCGAGGGAGCAGCGGCTTGAGCGCAGCAGGGCCAGCGCGGAACGGCGACCGCCAGGCGGAGCTCCTCGCTTTGGCCAGCGAGTTGCAGCCCGAACTGCATCGTTATTGCGCGCGTCTAATGGGATCGGTGATCGACGGCGAGGACGTCGTGCAGGACACGCTGGTGCGGGCTTTGGTGGCGCTGCAGGATCTAGAGGTACAAGGCGTGGAGGAGATGCCGCCGCTTCGCCCCTGGCTGTTCCGGATCGCGCACAACCGCGCCCTCGATCTCTTGCGCGGCCGCAGCGTGCGCAAGACGGAGCCGATCGAGGCCGCTTCACATGTTGCCGACGCGGCCAGCCCTGACCCCGTGGAGACGCTGATGCGTCAGGAAGCGGTCAAGACCGCGGTGTCGCGTTTTGCCGAGCTTCCCACCATGCAGCGCAGCGTCCTCATCCTGAAGGACGTGCTCGACGAGCAGCTGATCGAGATCGCCGCTCTCCTCGACCTCACGGTCGATGCCGTGAAGGGCCATCTGGCGCGGGGCCGCGCGCGTCTTCGGGAGATCAACGCGCAAGCCGGCCCGGTTGCGGACGCGCGGCCGGCGTCCGCTGCGGTGGCGCGCTATGTCGCGCTCTTCAACCAGCGGGATTGGGACGGCCTGCGGGCGCTGCTGGCCGACGACGTCAAACTCAAACAGTCCTCGTACCCGCTTCGCGTCGGCTCCGCTGATGTCGGTAGGTTCTTCACCATCTACGACACGTTCGATGGCCTGTGGCTGGCGCCTGCCTGGCTCGAGGGCCGGGAAGTGATCGCGGTCTTCGAAAACCGCGCCGATCCGAAGCCCAGCTACCTGATGTGGCTCGAGTGGCGCGACGGCCGGATCAGCTTCATCCGCGACTACCGCTATGTCCGCTATGTCGCCGCCGACGCAGAGCTGGTGCGGGCGCCCGACACCAAGCCCGAGGGCGGCGGCGCCGCGCATTGACATCGCTCGCGGAAAGCCGGAGAGGGACAAAGATCACGCATAACCTCGGACGCTTCGCGTCGCGGGAACGCGGGCGCATATCCTTTCGGCTGTTTGAAATTTGAATCACAAATTGCGCCAAACTCGGGAACGCCAGCGAAAACCGTGCACAATACTAGCAGGGGGAAACCGGATGACAATTTCGACCGAATCATTTCCGATACCTAACCGACGTTGGCCCGAGAACCCGGCATGGTCGGTATCGAGTGGACGTAACTGCCCAAGCTCCGAGGCGAGTAGCGAATATGGCTCCTGCATCGCAAGCATCACTTCAACTCCGCGGCGGCGAGATGCATGCCCTCAGCCGCGCCGCTATCCTCAGTCGCTATCGCCGCTATCGGGATCTTCGGATGGATATCCAGACGGCGGCGCTCGAAAGCATTCCACATTCGAGCTTTCTTGCCCACGCCAAGCGGATCGGCCTGTCAGACGGCAAGGTCCTTTTCACGGATGATATCGTCGAGCTGAGCCTCGCCTTCGATCTTGCGGTTTACACGGCCAGTGCCGGCCGAACACGCGCCATCGACCGCTGCGCCAGAAGACGGCTGGAGACTTCGGGGCCGGACGAGACGCTTGTTCTGCAGGGCTTGCAGGCATCTCGGTTTTCGATCTTCCGCACGATCGGCGGGTGCGAACCCGCCGGTGTGCTGCTTGAGGATTTAATGCGAGGGGGTGCGATATCTCTTTTGGATGAAGGGTTGGAGCAATCGGCCCGGCCGGGCGAGGTTTTCGCGATGAGGGTTGCTCCTATTGAAGAGTTTGTGATCACCTGTGGTGCTGTCGTGCCTATCGATCATGCGACAATGGAAGAATGTATCGCTCTTCTGATCAGCGCTGCATCGAAGGCGGAACTCGCAGGTTTAGCCGATCATCAGCGTTTTGCCGCCTCGATTTACGAGCTGGCGATCGAGCTTGGGCTGATGAGTTTCATTGCCTATCGATAGTGCGCGCTTCCTACAGCGGCCCAACGACGCACATCTAACTTTACACTGAAACTCGTGTGAGGATTGGCTTTGCCCATCACCATCTATGGCATCAAGAACTGCGACACCATGAAGAAGGCGCGCGCCTGGCTCGACAGCCATGGCGTGGCTTACGACTTTCATGATTACAAGACCGCGGGCATCGCCAAGGACAAACTCAAGCGCTGGTCCGACGAACTTGGCTGGGAAACGCTGCTCAATCGCGCCGGCACCACGTTTCGCAGATTGGCTGATAGCGACAAGGAAGGCCTGAACGAGCGCAAAGCGCTCGCCTTGATGGTGGCGCAGCCCTCGATGATCAAACGACCCGTGCTCGATCTCGGCGGCAAATTGCTGGTCGGGTTCAAGCCGCAAATCTACGCCAGGGAAGTGGCGCCATCGGGCCGATCCCGCCGCGACTAGCCTGACTGATCACCGCCAGGTCGGTGCTTTCGAATTTCGGCCGCCGAAAACGTCCGGCGAACCCCTCCATCGTACGCCGGGGCAATTCGACTAATGGCGAATCCGCTTCCCTGCTGGCCTCGCCGCATGCCCAGCTTTCCGCCTTGCGTAAACCGGCTCGTTCACGGCATATTCGCAGCCGGAGGCGGCCCGGGACGGGATTTTCCAAGCGTCTTAGGAGAACCTGCCGGTTAGGAAAAATGAGCCACCCGCGATATCACTTCGCGGCGATGGCTGACGGGGGAAATTTGATTGGCCGATGAGTTCATTCTCGAAACCCATGGCTTGACCAAGGAATTCGCGGGCTTTTTCGCCGTTCGCGATGTCGATCTTCGGGTCCGCCGTGGCAGCATTCACGCCTTGATCGGCCCCAACGGGGCCGGCAAGACCACGTGTTTCAATCTCCTGACCAAGTTCCTGAGCCCTTCCGCCGGCCGAATTCTTTATAAGGGACAGGATATTACGGCGCTGGCGCCGGCCGATGTGGCGCGTCTTGGCTTGGTGCGCTCGTTCCAGATTTCGGCGGTGTTCCCGCATTTGACGGCGCTTGAGAATGTGCGGATCGCGCTGCAGCGTCAGCACGGGCAATCCTTCGACTTCTGGCGTTCCAAAACCGTGCTCGACCGCTTCAACGGCCGCGCGCGCGAGTTGCTGGACGATGTGGGCCTGAGTGAATTTGCCAACACCCCGGCGGTCGAGATGCCCTATGGGCGCAAACGCGCGCTCGAAATCGCGACGACGCTGGCGCTCGATCCGGAAATGATGCTGCTCGACGAGCCGATGGCCGGCATGGGGCATGAGGACATCGACAAGATCGCCGCGCTGATCAAGCGCATCTCCGCGAAATACACGATCCTGATGGTCGAACACAATCTCAACGTTGTTGCCAACCTTTCCGATATCATCACCGTGCTGACGCGGGGTCATGTGCTGGCGGAGGGCCATTACGCCGAGCTGTCCAAGGATGCACGCGTCAAGGAAGCTTATCTGGGAGCGGGGCATGCCTGAAATGGCCGCAGCCACCGCGACCAAGCGCGCTCCAAGCCCTGGCACCGGCACGCCGGTGCTTTCGGTCCAAAATCTCGAAGCCTGGTACGGCGAATCTCACATCCTTCACGGTATCGATTTCAATGTCAGCGCCGGCGAGGTGGTGACCTTGCTCGGACGCAACGGCGCTGGCAAAACGACCACGCTGAAATCGGTGATGGGAATCATCGGCAAGCGCACCGGCGCGGTCCGCTTCAACGGTCAGCAAATCATAAGTGCGTCCTCGGACCGGATTGCGCGCATGGGCGTCGCCTTCTGTCCCGAGGAGCGTGGAATTTTCGCCAGCCTCGATGTCCGCGAAAATCTGCTGTTGCCACCGGTCGTGCGCTCGGGCGGGCTGTCACAGGACCAAATCTTCGAACTGTTTCCCAACCTCAAGGAACGGCTCAACAGCCAGGGCACCAAATTGTCGGGCGGCGAGCAGCAGATGCTGGCGATCGCCAGAATCCTGCGTACCGGCGCGCGGTTTCTGATGCTGGACGAGCCGACCGAGGGCCTTGCGCCGGTCATCATCCAGCAGATCGGCCATACTATCGCACGGCTCAAGAAAGAAGGTTTTACCATCCTTCTGGTCGAACAGAACTTCCGGTTCGCCGCGACGGTCGCGGACCGCTACTACATTGTCGAGAACGGCAAGATCATCGATGGTTTTGCCAACTCGGAGCTGCAAGCCAACATGAATAAACTTCATACCTACCTCGGCGTCTGAACAACGCCTTCAAGAAGGACCCACGGAGAAAATATGAAAAACAGAGTTTCGGCTTTTTTGCTTGGCACCGCGCTGGCGCTTGCCGCTGGTAGTGGCGCTTTTGCGCAGGACAAGACCATCAAGATCGGCGTGCTGAGCGACAATTCCGGGCTTTACTCCGACCTCGGCGGCGCAGGGTCCACCCTGGCGGCCCAGATGGCGGTCGAGGATTCCGGGCTTGCAGCCAAGGGCTGGAAGATCAGTGTGGTTTCCGCCGACCATCAGAACAAGCCTGACATCGCCACCAACATTGCGCGGCAATGGATCGACGTCGAGAAGGTCGACATCTTCATGGATGTGCTGAACTCCGGCGTTGCCCTTGCGGTGAATAACCTGGTGAAAGAGAAGAACGCCATCATGATCAATACCGGCGCGGCGTCGTCGGATCTCACCAATGCCCAATGCTCGCCGAACACCATTCATTGGGTCTACGACACCTACATGCTCGCCAACAGCACCGGCCAGGCACTGGTGAAGACCGGCGGCGACACCTGGTTCTTCCTGACCGCCGACTACGCGTTCGGCGCGGCGCTGGAGCGCGATACCGCCGCGGTCGTGGTCAAATCGGGTGGCAAGGTGCTCGGTGCGGTCAAGCATCCCCTGAATTCGTCGGACTTCTCCTCGTTCCTGCTGCAGGCGCAGGCGTCCAAAGCCAAGGTTATCGGCATGGCCAATGCCGGCGGCGACACCACCAACACGATCAAGCAGGCCGCAGAGTTTGGCATTGTTTCGGGAGGCCAGAAACTCGCCGGCCTTCTGCTGTTTATTAACGATGTGCACGCACTCGGTTTGAATGTGGCGCAGGGCCTGAATTTCACGGAAACCTTCTATTGGGATCTGAATGACGGAACCCGCGCGTTTTCAAAACGCTTTTCCGAAAGAACGAAGAACAAGGCGCAGCCGAGCATGGTGCAGGCCGGCGTCTATTCGGGTCTGATTCACTATTTCAAGGCGCTCGAAGCCATGGGCGGCAATAACCATGATGGCGCAAAGATCGTCGCGAAAATGAAGGAAATGCCGACCGACGATCCGCTGTTCGGCAAGGGCACGATCCGCGAGGATGGCCGCAAGATCCACCCAGCCTATCTGTTCGAGGTCAAGAAGCCGTCCGAATCCAAGGGACCGTGGGACTATTACAAGCTGATCGGAACGACCCCCGGAGAGCAGGCCTTCAGGCCGCTTTCGGAGAGCGCCTGTCCGCTGGTAAAGAAGTGACAACGGCTGCCCGCCGGCTCCGTGCCGGCGGGTTTTCGTCCGGTGTTCTCCAAGACTGAGTGCGAAAGATAGATCGATGCAGGCCCTCTACGCGCAGCTTCTGGTAGGACTTATCAACGGCTCGTTCTACGCGCTCTTGAGTCTCGGGCTCGCCGTGTTTCGCGCACGGCGCGCTCTACATGATGGGCGCTTTTTGCGCCTATTTTCTGCTCAATGTGGCGGGCATCGGATATTGGCCGGCGCTGATCATCGCTCCCATCGCGGTCGGTATTTTCGGCATGATCCTCGAGCGGACCATGCTGCAATGGCTTTCCGGCCTCGATCACCTCTACGGATTGCTGCTGACATTCGGCTTGGCGCTGATCATCCAGGGCATCTTTCAGAATTATTTCGGGTCGTCGGGTCTGCCTTACGCGATCCCCGATGAACTGAAGGGAGGCATGAATCTCGGCTTCATGTTCCTGCCGATCTATCGCGGCTGGGTAGTCGTCTTTTCGCTCGTGGTCTGCCTTGGGACCTGGTACCTGATCGAGCGGACGCG
>VAZH01000099.1 GCA_005884465.1 Alphaproteobacteria bacterium
ACTGATGCTTACTTTGCTGCCCATCCTTCGAGACGCCGCGCGAGACGCGCGGCTCCTCAGGATGACGGCGTGGGTAAATTGACCAGCTTTACGCGCTCGCCATATCCGGAAACACCGCCTCGATCTTGGTCTTCAGCGTCGCGGCGTTGAACGGCTTGACGATATAGTTGTTCACGCCGGCCTTCTTGGCGGCGATCACGTTCTCGGTCTTGGATTCCGCGGTGATCATGATGAACGGCGTGGTGGCGAGATTGGGGTCCGCGCGTACCTCCCGGAGCAGCTCGTAGCCGGTCATCGGCTCCATATTCCAGTCAGAGATCACCAAGCCGTACTTCTTGCTGCGCATCTTGTTCAGCGCTGCCGATCCATCGCTGGCATCGTCGATGTTCTCGAAGCCAAGCTGCTTCAGAAGATTTCTGATGATACGGATCATGGTGTTGTAATCATCCACGACCAGAACCGACATCGACAAATCAACCGCCATTCTTGGCTCTCCCTGCAACGCTCATCAACCATGCCTGCGCCGGGCCAAAATACCCCCCGCAGTCACTCAACCAGCACTAGCATCAGCCATTAAACAGCCCGTTAACCGGCTACCGCCGAAAAGGGATACCGGGCACCGGCGCGGGCGCCGCTTCGGGCCCCGCTTGACTTGATCGGGCGCGCCAAGTCACCGTCCCGCGCCCATCCGACCTCTGTTGAAGAATCCCGAGAATGGCGCCTGGCTTTACCGTTATCCGCGATACCACGCCCGCGGCCGCGATCCCCAAGGGATCGGTGGTTGCGATGGGTAATTTCGATGGCGTCCACCTCGGCCACCGCGCCGTTATTGCCGCGGCGCTGCAGATGGCGCGCACCCATCGCCGGCCTGCGCTGGCGGTGACGTTCGAGCCGCACCCCCGCAGCTTTTTCAGCCCGAACTCTCCCCAGTTCAGGCTCAGCGACGAGACCGCCAAGCTGCGGCTTTTGGCCGGAACGGGCTTAGCCGGAGCTGTGGTGATGACCTTCGACAAGAAGAGGGCCGGGACCACCGCGCAGGATTTCATTCACCATGACCTGATCGAGCGGCTCGGGGTAAGCGGCATCGCGGTCGGCTACGACTTTCATTTCGGCAAGGGCCGGGTCGGCTCGCCGAGCCTATTGGTCAACGAAGCGCCCCGGCTCGGCATCGAGGTCGATGTGCAGCCTCATGTCGATATCGACGAGCGGCCGGTTTCCTCCAGCGCGATCCGCATGGCGCTGGCAGAGGGCCAGATCGAAGACGCCACCGCGATGCTCGGCGGTCCGTGGTTCGTCACCGGCCTGGTGATCCATGGCGAGAAACGCGGCCGCGATCTCGGCTATCCCACGGCCAATATCCGCCTCGACAAGAATTGTGGCCTCAAGCACGGCATCTATGCGGTGCGGGTCGGCCGCGGGCTTGAGCGTCTTGATGGCGTAGCGAGTTTTGGACGCCGCCCAACCTTCGACAATGGCGCGCCGCTGTTGGAAATCTTTCTGTTCGATTTCAAGGGCGATCTCTATGGAACGACGCTCGACATCGCCTTCATCGGCCTGATCCGCGAGGAACTGCGGTTCGACAGCGTGGAAAAGCTGGTGCGTCAGATGGATGAGGACAGCGCCCGCGCCCGCGCCGCGCTGGCCGCTGCGCCCGATGCGTTCCCGAAGCTCGGAGTGGTGGGTTGAGCAAAACCGAAAAGCAGAAAATGCTTGCGGGCGAACTTTATCGGCCCGGCGATACGGCGCTGGCGGCCGATCAGGCCGCGAATAAAATCTGGATGGTACGCTACAACGGCTCGCTGGCGCTGCCAGTTTCCGAGCGGCATGCGCTGTTGTCCGAGCGTCTGGCTCATGTTGGCGCTGATGTCGTGATCAGGCCGCCGTTCTTTTGTGACTATGGTTATAACATCAGTCTCGGCGACGGTGTGTTCCTCAACTTCAACTGCGTCATCCTGGATGTCGTCGAGGTCAGCATCGGCGATCGCACCCAAATTGGACCCGCGGCGCAGATCTATGCCGCCGACCATCCCCGCGACGTTGAAATGCGCCGCAGCGGCCTCGAGTTCGGACGGCCGGTGCGGATCGGCCGTGATGTCTGGATCGGCGGCGGCGCCATCATTCTGCCCGGCGTCGCGATCGGCGACGGCGCGGTGGTTGGCGCCGGCAGCGTCGTTACGAGGGATGTCGGCGCGGGCGTCACCGTCGCCGGAAATCCGGCCCGGCCGCGTCAAACATGACGCGGCGATCCCCGCAGGGCTTTGCGATCCAGCGGTTGGCTGCTATGGAAAGCCGCATGTTTGCGCGGCGCACCATCAGCATTAGTGGCCCGGCTTCCGTCTGAGCTTCAGCTCAGCGCAAGACCGGGATCCCCTGATTCATCCGCGAACGAATCGCGTTTCAGCGCCCCTTTTGAGCCAAACCAGAGCATTCATGTCCGAAAAGCCGCAAAAGTCCGAAGCAACAGACTATTCCAAAACCCTGTTCCTGCCGCAGACGGAATTCCCGATGCGCGCCGGCTTGCCCCAACGCGAGCCGGAAATCCTCAAGCGCTGGAACGAGATCGGCCTCTACCGCAGGCTACGCGAGCAAGCCGCCGGCCGGACGAAATTCGTGCTGCATGACGGCCCGCCCTACGCCAACGGCAACATCCATATCGGCACGGCCCTCAACAAGATCCTCAAGGATCTCGTGACCAAGAGCCAGCAGATGCTCGGCTTCGATTCCAACTACGTGCCGGGCTGGGACTGTCACGGCCTGCCGATCGAATGGAAAGTCGAAGAGGAGAACTATCGCTCCAGGGGCAAGCAGAAGCCCGACTTCCGCGACTCCGCCGCGATGGTGGCGTTCCGGAAGGAGTGCCGCGCCTATGCAACCCACTGGCTCAACGTGCAGCGCGAGGAGTTCAAGCGGCTCGGCGTCGTCGGCGACTGGGATCACCCCTATGCGACGATGGATTATTTCGCCGAAGCCCAGATTGCGCGCGAATTGATGAAGTTCGCCGCCAACGGCACGCTGTATCGCGGCTCCAAGCCGGTGATGTGGAGCGTGGTGGAAAAAACCGCGCTGGCGGAAGCCGAGGTCGAATACGAGGATTACACGAGCGATGCGGTATGGGTGAAGTTTCCGCTCGAATGGCCGGGCGCTCGTGTAGATGGCAATCTCGAAGACGTCTTCACGGACCAAGCCGCGGAGGCTTTCGTTGTCATCTGGACAACCACGCCTTGGACGCTCCCGGGAAATCGGGCAATCAGCTTCTCGCCAAAGATTTCGTATAGCCTATTCGAAGTAACTGATGCCGCAGCGGACAATTGGGCAAAGGTTGGCGACAAGCTAATTCTTGCTGACAAACTGGCCGATGATGTTTTCAAGCAAGCGCGAGTCGCCGGGTTTCGTCGAGTTGGTCCTGTGCAAAATGGAATGCTTGAAGGGGCTACCGCAACACATCCACTTGCAAGCTTCAGCAAAGGCTACGGCTTCAAAGTCCCTCTGCTCGCCGGCGACCACGTCACCGATGACGCCGGCACCGGTTTTGTGCATACGGCGCCCGGACACGGCCGCGAGGATTTCGACATCTGGACGTCGAATGTGCGCGAACTGGCAGCGCGCGGCATCAACACCACCATCCCCTACACCGTCGACGAAAACGGCGCCTTCACCGAGCAGGCGCCGGGCTTCACGGGAAAACGCGTCATCAACGACAAGGGCGAAAAGGGCGACGCCAACGACGCCGTCATCAAGGCCTTGGTCCCGGCATGCTGCTGGCGCGCGGCCGGCTCAAGCATCAATATCCGCATTCCTGGCGCTCGAAGAAGCCGGTGATCTTCCGCAACACGCCGCAATGGTTCATCGCGATGGATAAACCGGGGTCCGGCCCGGCATTCACGAGACGCGAAGGCACACAATACCTGACTGAGGTTGATCCGACACGCGGTGCCAAATCACAGCAATTGAAGACCAGACGACCTAGGTGGCGAGGGCTAAGGGTTCTCTCAAGAATTAGACTTCTTCGATCGAAGGTCAGAGCTTATTTAAGAGCTACAGAACTCAACACAATTTACACGTTGCGGCAAATTGCTCTGCGTGAAATTGCGCGCACCCGCTGGGTGCCGCCATCGGGCGAGAACCGCATCACAGGCATGATCGCGAGCCGGCCCGACTGGGTGATCTCGCGCCAGCGCGCCTGGGGCGTGCCAATCGCGGTGTTCGTGCGCGAAAAGAGCGATGGTTCTGCCGAAGTCCTGGAGGACGAGGCCGTCAACCGGCGCATTGCGGACGCCTTCGAGCAGGAAGGCGCCGATGCCTGGTACATGGACGGCGCGCGTGAGCGTTTTCTTGGGCCTCGGGCCAACGAGGAGTGGAAGAAGGTCGACGACATCCTGGACGTCTGGTTCGATTCCGGCTCGACGCACGTGTTCGTGCTCGAAGACCCCGTGCATTTTCCGGGGCTCGCCGGCATCAGGCGCAAGGCCGACGGCGGCGATGATACCGTGATGTATCTGGAGGGTTCGGACCAGCACCGCGGCTGGTTCCAGTCATCGCTGCTGGAAAGCTGCGGCACCCGCGGTCGCGCGCCGTTCGACATCGTGCTGACCCACGGCTTCACGCAGGACGAACACGGCCGCAAAATGTCGAAGTCGCTCGGCAATACGATCGAGCCGCAGGCGGTCATCAAGCAATCCGGCGCCGACATCCTGCGGCTGTGGGTGGCCGCTTGCGACTACACCGACGACCAGCGCATCGGCCCGGAAATCCTCAAAAACACCGTCGAGACCTACCGCAAGCTGCGCAATTCGATTCGCTGGATGCTCGGCACGCTGCATCATTTCAGACCGGGTGAGGAGGTCGCACATGCCGAAATGCCCGAGTTGGAACGCTTGATGCTGCATGAACTCGTCGAGCAGGCGGCGATCGTGCGCAGGGCTTACGCCGAGTTCGATTACAAGACCGTGGTTGCAAGTCTCTCGGCGTTCATGAATACCGAATTGTCGGCGTTCTATTTCGACATTCGGAAAGACTCGCTGTATTGCGACCCGCCGTCGTCGCTGGCGCGCAAGGCGGCGCTGACCACCATCGATATCATTCTCGACGCCATCCTGCGCTGGTTCGCGCCGGTGTTGAGCTTCACCGCCGATGAGGCGTGGCAGCTCTACAAGCCGGACGCCGAGCCGTCGGTGCATCTCACGCTGTTCCCGGATGGGCTTGAAGCTTTCCGCGACGAGAGGCTGGCGGCGAAGTGGGAGATGATCCGCAATGTCCGCCGCGTCGTGACCGGGGCGCTGGAGCTCGAGCGCGCGGCCAAGCGGATCGGCTCGTCGCTGGAGGCCTCTCCACTGGTCTACGTAACGGACAAGAAGATCTTCGAGACCCTGTTCGATGTCGACCTGGCCGAAATCTTCATCACCTCGAACGCGATGGTGACCAATGAGGAACCTCCGTCCGCTGCGTTCCGATTGAACGATGTGCCCGGCGTGGCGGTCGTGGTCGAAAAAGCCGTCGGCACCAAATGCGCACGCTCCTGGAAGATCCTCCCCACCGTCGGTGACGACCCGGAATATCCGGACGTGTCACCGCGCGACGCCCAGGCGCTGCGCGAATGGAAGGCGCTGGGAATGGCGGTGTAGTAATCAACGTCGTTCCCCGCGAAAGTGGGGACCCGTAGCCACCGGCGTTCGAAATAAAGAGGAAGATGACCCAGAGTCTTTCAAACAATATACGACACGGCGCCGCGATGAGCGCAATTGCGCTCACGCTGGGGGTCCCCGCTTTCGCGGGGACGACACTGTGTTTTGTGGCGACGATCGCTCCATGAAGTCGAACCTCCGTCCCGGCGTCATCGCCGCCTTCGCCGTGCTGGCGCTCGATCAGGCCTCAAAACTTTGGCTGCTGTTCGTGTTCGACCTGCCCCACCGCGGCGCGGTGAAGGTCACGCCGTTTTTAGACCTGGTGCTGGCATGGAATGTCGGGATCAGCTTCGGCTGGTTTCAGAGCGACAACCAGGGCGCCCAGGTCATCCTGATGATCATCAAGGCGGTGGCGGTGATCGTGCTCGCGATCTGGATGGCACGCTCGCGCACCCTGATCGCCACCGTCGCGCTCGGCCTGATCATCGGCGGCGCCATCGGCAACGCCATCGACCGCTTCGCCTATGGCGCGGTGGTCGATTTCGCCCTGTTTCACCTCCAGATCGGGAGCAATACCTTCAATTGGTACGTGTTTAACCTTGCCGACGTCGCGATTGTTGCCGGCGTAGCGGCCCTGCTGTATGATTCCTTCCTGGGGGTACCCGCCGCAAAAGCGCCCTGATCCCGGCTGATACGAGCCCTCAAGGGCTGGATTTGCTTGCCGGCGTAGGAGCTTGCGCCTCGATAGGCGTCCCCGGGGAAATTTGAACAGGAAGAGCGCGATGCGCAGGACCGAAGCCAGCGGATGGATGGTGCGGAATTCGCCGGGAGCGCTGAGCCGCGCGCTGCGGCTCGCCGTCATCTCGCTGGGGATTGGCCTCGTGGTGGGCGCCGGGGCCGCGCGCGCCGAGGACGACGAGGACGAGAAGACCTTCGAGGAAAAGATCATCGAGGGCATCATGACCGGAATCGGCGGCACCAACATGGACAACCGTGGCATCGAATATCGCGAGCGATCGCCGCTGGTGGTCCCTCCCAAGCTCGATCTGCCACCGCCGGCTTCCTCCAGTGAGGTGAAGGCTCCGAACTGGCCGAAAGATCCCGACGAAGCGCGGCGCAAGGCTTTGATCGCCGCGCGCAAGAAGGAAAACAAGGATCCCCGGGAAGCCAGCCGTCCGTTGATGCCGAGCGAACTCGACCAGCGGGCGCCGAAAAAGTCGACCGCCGGCGGCGATTCGGTTGATCAGCCCGGCGGCAATCCTGGCACCACCGCCGTCCTGAGCCCCTCGCAGCTCGGTTATAGCGGCGGCTTCAGCGGTCTGTTCGGCGGCAATAAAGTCGAGACCGCGCCGTTCAAGGGCGAACCGACCCGGGAATCGCTCACACAGCCACCCAGCGGGTACCAGACGCCGTCGCCGAACTTCGCCTATGGCACCGGGCCAAAGGAATCGCTGAACAAGGAATACAATCCGGCCGGCGGCAAGTATGGCGAATAGCTGGTTCCGTCTCTCAGCTTCGTGACATTTACCGGCAGCCGCGCGGTGTAGGATGCCGCGGCTTTGGCCCGAACGCTTGCGTTCCGGCCGCTCTCACTCGAGAAAACTGCGCGTATTCTTGTCGAAAGACCAGTGTCCACCTTTTCGGAATACGCGCTAGATAGGTCATGATGTTATCACACCGCTTTGCCGCCCCTTTTTTCGTTGCGCTGTTCGCTGCGTTCGCTGTCTCCACCAGCGGCGCGCTCGCCCAGACCACGGTGACCTCGGAGCCGCCCGCCAGCTTCACTCTCGGCAACGGCTTGCAGGTTGTGGTGATCCCGGATCACCGCACCCCCGTCGTCACGCAGATGATCTGGTACAAGGTCGGCTCCGCCGACGAGACGCCCGGCAAATCCGGTCTGGCGCATTTTCTCGAGCACCTGATGTTCAAGGGCACCAGCAAGCACCCGGTCGGTGAATTTTCCCAGACCGTGCTTCGGATCGGCGGCAACGAGAACGCGTTCACCTCGACGGACTATACCGGCTACTACCAGCGCGTGCCGCGCGAGCAGCTGGCCAGGATGATGGAATTCGAGGCCGATCGCATGACCGGGCTGATCCTGAAGGACGAGAACGTGCTGCCGGAGCGCGATGTCGTGCTCGAAGAATTCAACATGCGGGTCGCCAACAACCCGGAGGCGCGGCTGACCGAGCAGATGATGGCGGCGCTCTATCTCAATCACCCTTATGGCCGGCCGGTCATCGGCTGGCGCCAGGAAATCGAACAGCTCGACCGCGAGGATGCGCTGGCCTTCTACAAGCGCTTCTATGCCCCAAACAACGCCACGCTGGTGATTGCCGGCGACGTCGATGCCAAGGATGTTCGCCCCTTGGTAGAGCGCACGTTCGGCGAAGTCCCCCCGCAGCCCGCCATACCCGTGAAACGCCTGCGTCCGCAGGAACCAACGCCGGCCGGGCCGCGCACCGTGACGCTGTCCGACCCCAGGGTCGAACAAACCAGCGTGCGGCGCTATTATCTGGTTCCCTCCGCCGCCACCGCCGCCGCCGGGGAAAGCCCGACGCTCGATGTGCTTGCGCAACTGATGGGCGGCGGCAGCAACTCGTATCTCTATCGCGCGCTGGTGATCGACCGGCCGCTCGCGATCAGCGCCAGCGCGGGATATCAGGGCACCGCGCTCGATCCGACCCAGTTCATGATCTCGGCTTCGCCGAAGCCCGGCGTCGAGTTTTCGCAAATCGAGCAGGCGATCGACAGCGTGATATCGGATGTCGGGCAAAATCCGGTGCGCTCCGAGGATCTCGAGCGCGTCAAGACGCAATTGATCGCGGAAGCCATCTACGCCCAGGACAATCAGGCGACGCTGGCGCGCTGGTATGGCGGCGCGCTCACCACCGGCTTGAGCATCGATGACATCAGAAGCTGGCCGGATCGCATACGCGCCGTCACCGCCGAACAGGTCCGCGACGCCGCGCAGAAATGGCTCGAGAAGAAGCGTTCGGTGACCGGCTATCTGATCAAGGATGCGGCGCCGAAACGCGAGGAGAAGCGCTCGTGAACTATCTCAGGACCAGCGCGCGCCGCATGACATTCGTGCTGGCTGCCTGCTTCGCGATGGCGCCGCTGGCGTCGCACGCCGCCGCAAAAGTCCAGCATCTGATTTCGCCTGGAGGCATCGAGGCCTGGTTTGTGCAGGATTCTACCGTGCCGCTGCTCGCGATGGAGTATGCCTTCGGCGGCGGCGCCACGCAGGATCCGGCCGACAAGCCCGGCGTCGGCAACATGGTCGCCAATCTGCTCGATGAAGGTTCGGGCGATCTGGATTCCAAGACGTTCCACGAGCGTCTCGAGCGCCGCGCCATCGAATTGAGCTTCAGTTCGGCGCGGGACAATTTCCGCGGTTCGCTGCGCATGCTCAGGGATAACAGAGACGAAGCCTTCGACCTGCTCCGGATGGCGCTGACCTCGCCGCGCTTCGAGAGCAGCGATGTCGAACGCATTCGCGCGCAGGTCATGTCGGGCTTGCGGCGCGAAACCTCCAATCCGAATTCGCTGGCCAGCCGCAAATTGCTGGAAGTCGCCTTTGGCAATCATCCTTATGGCCGGCCGGGCAACGGCACCCTGGAGAGCGTCCCCCGAATCGAGGTCGCCGACTTGAAGGACTACGTCGGCCATGTGCTGGCCAGGGATACGCTGAAGATTGCGGTGGTGGGCGATGTCGATCCGGCCACGCTCGGCAAATTGCTCGACCAGACCTTCGGCGGATTGCCGGCCAAAGCCAGCCTGGCGCCGGCCGCCGACATCGAGGCCGCCAAGCCGCCGCAGCGCGCGTTCATTCCGCTCGACGTGCCGCAGACCGTGGTGACGTTCGGCGGACCGGGCTTCAGGCGCAGCGACCCGAATTTCATGGCCGGCTATATCGTCAACCACATTCTCGGCGGCGGGGGGCTGTCGTCGCGGCTCTACCGCGAGGTCCGCGAGAAGCGCGGTCTCGCCTATTCGGTCTATGAATCGCTGCTCTGGATGGATCATTCCGCGCTGTTCATCGGAAATACCGGAACCCGCGCCGACCGCGCCGGGGAGACCGTCGACGCCATCAGCAAGGAAGTCCGCCGCATGGCCGAGGATGGCCCGACCCAGCAGGAACTGGACGAGGCCAAGTCCTATCTCAAGGGCTCGCAAATGCTGGCGCTCGACACCTCATCGAAGCTGGCATCGGCGCTGCTGCAATATCAGCTCGATCGGCTTCCGATCGACTACATCGAGAAGCGCAACGCCATCGTCGATGCGGTGACCCTGGACGACGCCAAGAAGGCCGCCCAGCGGCTGTGGGGGCAAGGCCTTCTCACTGTCATCGTCGGCCGCGCCCCGCAGGCCGCCGCCCAGCCGGCCGCCGCGCCCCCTCCCGCGGCGAACTGATTTTCAGAAGAAGCTGAACGTCGTTCTGAGCTTGTAAGCGCCACTCCTTCAGCCAACGAGATCGGTTCTCTCCCCCCTTGTGGGGGAGAGATAGAGAGGGGGGTACCGCGAGTTCGGTGTTTGTGGCTCACCCCTCTCCCGTTCCCTCCCCCATAAGGGGGAGGGAACGTGCAAACGCGCGGCAAAGCAAGCTGCTCGCAAAACCGCTATTCTGGCTTTGGCCGATTCCCATTGGGGGAAACGTCCGGCCTCCGGTAAACGCCATGCTGCGGATTTCCCGCGATCTTGCCATCGACGAGAATGACATCGAGATCAGCTTCGTTCGCGCCTCCGGCCCGGGCGGACAGAACGTCAACAAGCTCTCGACCGCCGCGCAATTGCGCTTCGATACCAGCCGGATCGCGCTGGCGCCGGAGGCCGCCGCGCGACTCACCCGGCTCGCCGGTCAGCGCATGACCAAGGACGGCGTCATCGTGATTCACGCGCAGCGCTTCCGCACCCAGGAGCGCAACCGCACTGACGCGATCGATCGCCTGCTCGAACTCTTGCGCGAGGCGATGACGCGGCCGACCCCGCGGCGGCCGACCAAGCCGACCGCGGGATCGAAACAGCGCCGGCTGGAAGGCAAAAAACGCCGCAGCGACATCAAGGCCAAGCGCGGCTCGGCTCGCCTGGACGATTGAGGCTATGTTCGTGTCCCGGACGCGGTGCAGCGTTCTTCACGCTGCT
>VAZH01000667.1 GCA_005884465.1 Alphaproteobacteria bacterium
CGAGTTCGCCTGCCTTGGCGCAGAGATCGTCGACCCTTTCCTCCATGGCGTCGCCGACGAACACCACGGCTCGCACGCCGGAGGCCGTGGCCTCGCGTCGCGCCTCCGACAACACCTTGCCGATCTGCGTGTTGCCGCCCCGGCAATCGATCCTGCTCATCAGCTTCGCCAGTTGCGCGCTGTCGGAAATCCAACCCGTCGCGCGGCACTCATTGAAGCCACGATAGTAGACGAGGCGAATATCAAGACTGCCCAAGGCTGCCGCCTCGCGAAACATGTCCGCCTGCAGCGCGCAGGCCATATCCCACGTCGGCTGCCGGCTCATGGTGGCATCGAGCGCGAACACCAGCCGACCCTTCGCGCCAGCGGTATTGGGCGACACCGCGCGCGCCTTCGCGACAAAGGCCGCGATGTCTTCCGACGCAGACGGCTTGGTCTCGGGCAACGAACCGGCTTTGCCGGACCCGGCCTTTTGCGCCGAGGTCACATCGCCTGCTGGTTTCGGTTTGATAGGCTCGCCGGACATAAGCGCTCGCAAATTGCAGCAAGCCTTATGTGGGCCGTGATCAGGGAGCGGTCAATGCTTGGTAGATGCGCCGGTCCTTCCTGCGCCCGGAGAGATCGAGATTTCTGTCAGCTCGACGTCAGTTCTTGGCTGGCCCGTAGAGCGCAACCGGGCCCGGATCGGTCAATGCCGGTGGCGTCTTGGTCTCGACCGGCTTGAGCGGGCTCTCGTCGACGAGGAATTTGTCAAGCATGTCCTGGATCGATGCCTTGGCCGCATCGGGACCGGTATCGCGCATGTCGTTATGCTGGAAGCCGGTGTGGACGACCGTAATTCCAGCCTTCTCGCGTACTTCCTCGTCCGGAAGGACGCCGGGATCGGTCTTGAAGACGGGATCCTTCGAGCGGAACGAGAGGATCTTGAATTTACCCTCGGTCATGAACGGCACGCGCAAATTGTCGAGCGTCACGAGCTTCTTCATCTGATCGGGATACATCTTGGCGAAATACGCCGAGATGTCGCCGCCCATGGAATGTCCCACCATGGTCAGGTGATCATAATCGGCGTTGGGTTGAACGTTTTTCATTTCGCTCGCGGCAAAGCGGATGTTGGCAATGCCACGCTG
The DNA here is from genome assembly GCA_005884465.1 of Alphaproteobacteria bacterium. Lineage (GTDB taxonomy): Bacteria > Pseudomonadota > Alphaproteobacteria > Rhizobiales > Xanthobacteraceae > Bradyrhizobium. The sequence continues at coordinate 1,131 of VAZH01000667.1, forward strand.
AATCTGCGGCAATCGGCCAACATAGAGTTCGCCGACTTTCGTCACCATCGGTGCATCGGTCGGCAGGTCATGCTGGATGCTGATCGCCATATAGCCGCGCGTGGCAAAGACGTTCGCCAGGAAAGAGTACTCGGTGAATTTGACGGTGTTGCCGTGGTTGAGGATCGCCACCGGCAGCTTGATCATGCCGGCGTTCGCCTGCATTTCCTTGTCGCGCCGCACCGCGATGTCCACGGGAACCGGACGGTTATCGCGGCTCGCATCGTAGAAGGTCAGTGTCTCGTGGCGGATCGCCCATTTGCTCCAGGTGAAATAGGCGACCGTCAACAGCGCACTAAGCGAAACCAGTATCGCAATCCCACGCTTCATGCTCGTCCTCGGCGTACTGACGCTGGGGGCCAGGTTCTATTGTTCGAGACTCTGCGGTCCCTTGTCGATGATATATGTCAAGAGTAAATATTGTGAATAAAGCGCCGGAATATTGTGCGGTGCACCCTAAATGTGCAGACGGACACTCTGTTGCGAAAAAACCGGGTTCCGGCACCTTCGTTCCACGGGAACCTTCGGTATCAACGTTATGCTGGCTGGATCATGGCATCGAGCCAGAGACAGCGTAGTAATATTTTACCGTAGGCTAGGCCCCGACGATGTCGTGGAGTTCGAGCGGTTTGTCGACCTGGCTGAACCATTCGGCCCGGTTGGCAGCGCGGCGGCGGCCACGCTCGTCGAGGGGCAATTTCAACTGGCGCAG
>VAZH01000100.1 GCA_005884465.1 Alphaproteobacteria bacterium
GGCATTCAAGCGTCCCCGAGAGCAACGTCGCCGTATCCGGCGTAAAAAGAAGAAGCCACCGCAACAATATCGCGAGGGCTCCTTTAACTTCGCCGATGGCCGTCGGCTCACTCCGCGGCCTGCAACCTCTCCGGCATTTTCTGATCGGTCAGGTCGAAGCGGTCGAGGTTCATCACCTTGGTCCACGCCGCCACGAAGTCTTTCACGAACTTCTCCTTCGAGTCCGCGCACGCATAGACTTCCGCAAGCGCGCGGAGCTGGGAATGCGACCCGAAGATCAGATCGACGCGTGTGCCGGTCCACTTCACCGCCTTCGTCTTGCGGTCGCGGCCCTCGTACTCGCCATCGGAGCCAGCCGGCTGCCACTCCGTGCTCATGTCGAGGAGGTTGACGAAGAAGTCGTTCGTCAGCGTTTCCGGCTTCTTGGTGAAGACGCCGTGCTTCAAGTTGCCCGCATTGGCGCCGAGCACGCGCAGGCCGCCGACGAGCACCGTCATCTCGGGTGCTGTCAGCGTCATCAGTTGCGCCCGATCCACCAAGGCCTCCTCCGGCCTCATGAACTGCCTCTTGCCGCTGATATAGTTGCGGAAGCCGTCAGCGCGGGGCTCGAGCGGTGCAAAGGAAGCGGCGTCGGTCTGCTCCTGCGACGCGTCCATGCGGCCGGGCATGAACGGGACCGTCACGGTCAGACCGGCATCCTTCGCCGCCTTCTCGATCGCGGCGCTGCCGCCGAGAACGATCAGGTCGGCGAGCGACACTTTCTTGCCGAACTCCTTCCGGATCGCTTCGAGCTTCGAGAGGACCTTCGCCAACTCAGGCGGATTGTTCACGTCCCAATCCTTCTGGGGCGCGAGGCGAATGCGCGCGCCGTTCGCGCCGCCGCGCTTGTCGGAGCCGCGGAACGTGGACGCCGATGCCCAGGCGGTCGAGACCAGCTGGGAAACGGACAGGCCGGACGCGAGGATTTTCGCCTTCAGAGCCGCAATGTCCTGCTCCCCGATCAGCGGATGATCCACCGCGGGGATCGGGTCCTGCCAGATCAGCATTTCCTTCGGCACGAGCTTGCCGCGATAGCGTACGATCGGCCCCATGTCGCGGTGCGTGAGCTTGAACCAGGCGCGGGCAAAAGCGTCCGCGAGCTGGTCCGGATGCTCGTAGAAGCGCCGCGAGATCTTCTCGTAGGCCGGATCGAAGCGCAGCGCGAGGTCCGTGGTTAGCATGGTCGGAATATGCTTCTTCGACTTGTCATATGCGTCGGGAATCGTGGCCTCGGCGCCTTTGGCTTTCCATTGCTTCGCGCCGGCGGGGCTCTTCGTCAGCTCCCATTCGTACTTGAACAGGTTCTCGAAGAAGTGGTTGCTCCATTTCGTCGGTGTCTGCGACCAGGTCACTTCCGGGCCACCGGTGATGGCGTCCGCGCCGAAGCCGGTGCCATGCTTGCTCTTCCAGCCGAGGCCCTGATCCTCGATCGCCGCGCCTTCCGGCTCGACGCCAATCAGCGATGGATCGCCAGCACCATGGGTCTTGCCGAAAGTGTGACCGCCGGCGATCAGCGCCACGGTCTCTTCGTCGTTCATCGCCATGCGGAAGAACGTTTCGCGGATGTCCTTCGCTGAAGCAATCGGATCCGGATTGCCGTTCGGGCCTTCCGGATTGACATAGATCAGGCCCATCTGCACCGCGCCGAGCGGTTCCGCCAGCTGACGTTCACCGCTGTAGCGTTCGTCGCCCAGCCAGGTGCCCTCGGGACCCCAATAGAGCTCTTCAGGTTCCCACACATCGGCTCGGCCGCCGGCAAAGCCGAACGTCTTGAAGCCCATCGATTCGAGGGCAACGTTGCCGGTCAGAACCATGAGGTCGGCCCAGGAAATTTTGCGGCCATACTTCTGCTTGATAGGCCACAGCAGGCGGCGCGCCTTGTCGAGGTTCGCGTTATCCGGCCAACTGTTGAGCGGCGCGAAGCGCTGCTGACCGGCACCGGCGCCGCCGCGGCCGTCGCTGATGCGGTATGTGCCCGCGCTGTGCCACGCCATGCGGATCATGAGCCCGCCGTAATGACCGAAGTCGGCCGGCCACCACTCCTGCGAGTCCGTCATCAAGGCACGCAGGTCCTTGATCACGGCGTCAATGTCGAGGCTCTCGAATTCCTTGGCATAGTCGAACGCTTCGCCCATCGGGTCGGCGGCGGGCGCGTTCGTACGGAGCACACCGATATCGAGGTGCTCTGGCCACCAGTCGCGGTTCCTGGGTCCGTGGGTGCCGCCGGTGAACGGGCACTTGCCCGCGCTATCGTCAGTCTTTGCGTCCATGTTTTTCTCCTATCGCGTTTAGAATTTCAGGGCGAAGCGCACACGCCGCGCTCCGCATCGGCCGCGCCGAGTCCGCTGGCTGCTATGAGAAGCGTGCCACGGTGCCGGTCGTTAATTGGCGGCGGTCAGCCATCGCTGTTGTTCCTTCCGGCAGGTGGGGCAGGGCGCGCATTTGACCAAGGGGAACGCGGCCGTCGCATTGACCTGGAACAACCACGTCAGCCCGGATCCGCTGGATTGGTGCCTCTCGCCAAATTCGCCCGGCCCTACCTTGGAAGATATCTAACATCAGGTCCAGTCGAATTGTCTTGAGCTCTCGATCAGTTTATCTGATGGGGATGATCACGCTTCGACAACTTCGTTATCTCTCCGCGCTCGCCAAACATGGCCATTTCGGCCGCGCCGCCGAGGCCTGCGCCGTGACCCAGCCCGCCCTGTCCATGCAGATTCGCGACCTGGAGCGGACCCTCGGCGTCGCGGTGGTGGAGCGGCGGCCGGGCGATGTGATGCTGACCGATGTCGGGCGCGAAATCGCGCGGCGGGCCGAGGACGTGCTGACGGCATCGCGCGACCTGGTCGACTTCGCCCGTCAACGCAGCGGGCTGCTCACCGGCCGGCTGACGCTCGGGGTGATTCCATCGCTGGCGCCCTATCTGCTGCCGCGCATTCTCCCGCTGCTGCAGACAAGGTTTCCGGAATTGCGGCTGGAGTTGCGGGAAACCCAGACCAGGCAACTTGTCGAGGACATCAGGAGCGGCGCGCTCGACGCGGCGATGCTCGCACTGCCGGTCACCGAGCCGGACGTCGATACGATTGCCCTGTTCGAGGATCTGTTTCTGCTGGCGGTGCCCGCGAACGATCCGCGTCAGGAGAACGTGCGGGTGGCCGCGGAGGATATCGATCCGGCCACTGCCTGCGCGATCAGGCGCTGGCATTTTGCGCGACCGCGGCGCGGGGCCGCGCCACCGCCGCCGGCGGGACCGTGTTCGGCGCCAGCAGCCTGAATACGGTGATGCAGATCGTCGCGGGCGGCTATGGCGTCACCCTGATTCCGCAGATCGCCGCCGACGTCGAGCGGCGCGACGAACGGGTGAAATTCCTGCGCCTGGAAAATCCGCAACCCGGTCGCAGCATTGGCCTCGTGTTCCGCCGCACCTCGCCGCGCAAGGCGGATTTTGCCGCGTTGGGAGAGGTGGTGAAGGAAAGTGTGGATATTTCGCCGGCGAGAATCGCGAGCAAGAAGCGTAACTGACGGCTATGGATGCCGATGGTCCTGCACAACAAAAAGGGCGGCTGAAAGGCCGCCCTCCCGAGCTCAATGTATCCCGCTCACACGCCCAGCGTGCCTGCCTTGGCGGCGGCATAGCGCTCGGCGACCTTGTTCCAGTTCACGGTATTCCACCAAGCCTTGAGGTAATCGGCGCGGCGGTTCTGGTAATTGAGATAGTAAGCGTGTTCCCAGACGTCGTTGCCCATGAGCACGCGCTTGCCGTCCATGATCGGAGTGTCCTGGTTCGGGCGGGTCTCGATCGCGAGCTTGCCGTCCTTGGTGACGGTTACGAACACCCAGCCCGAACCGAACTGGCGTCCGCCGGCGGCGTCGAAGTCGGTCTGGAATTTTTCCATTCCGCCGAGATCGCGATCGATCGCCGCCAGCACCTCGCCTTCGGGCTTGCCGCCGTTCGGTCCCATGATCTCCCAGAACATGGTGTGGTTGGCGTGGCCGCCGAGATTGTTGCGCACCGCGAATTTGATGTCGTCGCTCAGCGCGTTCAGGTTGCCGAGCACATCTTCCACGGCCCTCGCTCCGAGCTGCTGCGGATTGGTCTTGGCGAGGTTGTTGAGATTGGCGACATAGGCCCCATGGTGCTTGTCGTGGTGGATTTCCATGGTCCTGGCGTCGATGTGCGGCTCGAACGCATTGGTCGGGTAGGGGAGCGGCGGCACCACGAATGGGCCGGTCGGGGCTGTCGGCGCGGCGGTCGACGCCTGGGCGAACACAATGCGCGGCGTGGACGCGGCAGCCGCCAAGCCTGCGGCCGCGCTGAAAAAATGACGGCGCGATAATGAGGACATGAAATCCCTCCTTGGGGTGAGAGAGCCTGCGTTGTCCGACGAGCATTATGTAGTGGGCAGTCCCGCGATTAAACCCAAATTCGAATTCAATTTCGCGTGGCTTATATCTCCGGTTCCGATGCCGTGACCCAAGTGGCGCGCCGTCGCCCATAAACAGGAAGAGCGGCCTTTCGGCCGCCCTTCCTGCAATCCGCAATGGATCGGGAATTACTCGCCGGCGGCTTCGCGCGGCGCGGGCTCGGCCTTCTGCTTGGCCTCAAGATCCTCGCCGGTGACCTGATCGACGGCCTTCATCGACAGCCGCGTCTTGCCGCGATCGTCGAAGCCGAGCAGCTTCACCTTGACCTTGTCGCCTTCCTTGACGACGTCGGAGGTCTTCTGCACGCGGTTGGCCGCGAGCTGGCTGATGTGCACCAGCCCGTCCTTGGCGCCGAAGAAGTTCACGAACGCGCCGAATTCCATCACCTTGACGACGGTGCCATCATAGATCTGGCCGACTTCCGGATCGGAGGCGATCGATTTGATCCACTTGATCGCGGCCTTGATCGATTCGCCGTCGGCAGAGGCGACCTTCACGGTGCCGTCGTCGTCGATATTGACCTTGGCGCCGGTCTTCTCGACGATTTCACGGATCACCTTGCCGCCGGTGCCGATCACTTCGCGGATCTTGTCGGTGGCAATCTTGAAGGTCTCGATGCGCGGCGCGTATTCGCCGAGTTCGGCGCGCGCGGCGTTCAGGGCCTTGGACATTTCGCCGAGAATATGGATGCGCCCTTCCTTGGCCTGGCCGAGCGCGACCCGCATGATCTCCTCGGTGATCCCGGCGATCTTGATGTCCATCTGCAGCGAGGTGATGCCGTGATCGGTGCCGGCCACCTTGAAGTCCATGTCGCCGAGATGATCCTCGTCACCGAGGATGTCCGAGAGAACGGCAAAGCGCGAACCCTCCAGGATGAGGCCCATGGCGATGCCCGCGGTCGGCCGCTTTAGCGGAACGCCCGCATCCATCAGCGCCAATGAGGCGCCGCAGACCGAAGCCATCGACGACGATCCGTTGGACTCGGTGATCTCCGAGACTACACGCACGGTATAGGGGAATTCGTGGTGGGGCGGCAGCACCGGGTGGATCGCGCGCCAGGCCAGTTTGCCATGGCCGATCTCGCGGCGCTTGGTGCCGCCAAGCCGCCCGGTCTCACCGACCGAGTAGGGAGGGAAGTTGTAGTGCAGCAGGAATGTCTCTTTGTACGTTCCCGACAGCGCATCGACATATTGCTCGTCCTCGCCGGTGCCGAGCGTGGTCACCACCAAGCCCTGGGTTTCGCCGCGGGTGAACAGCGCCGAGCCATGGGCACGGGGCAATACGCCGACCTCGGCGATGATGTTGCGGACCGTCTTTGCGTCGCGGCCGTCGATGCGCTTGCCGGTGTCGAGAATGTTCCAGCGAACGATCTTGGCTTCCAGCTCCTTGAACACGCCGGCGATGCGCTGCTTGTCGTATTTTGGCTCCTGGCCTTCCGGAAAATAGTGCGCCATCACTTTTTCTTTGGCCTTGCCGACCGCGTTATGGCGCTCCTGCTTGTTTGGAATCGCATACGCGGCGCGCAGGTCCTGCTCGATCAGGGCGAGGATTTCCTTTTCCAGCGCGCTTTCGTCGACGACCGCGACTTCGCGCGGCTCCTTCGCGGCCTTTTCGGCGAGTTCGATGATCGCCTTGATCACGGGCTGGAAATGCCGGTGCCCGAACATCACGGCGCCGAGCATGATGTCTTCGTTGAGTTCCTTGGCCTCCGATTCCACCATCAGCACGGCGTCGGCGGTGCCGGCGACGACCAGGTCGAGCTGGGATTCGGCCATTTCGTCGAGCGTCGGATTGAGCACGTATTCGTCGTTGACGAAGCCGACGCGGGCCGCGCCGATCGGACCTTTGAAGGGCGCGCCGGACAGCGTCAGCGCCGCGGACGCAGCCACCATCGCAAGAATGTCGGGATCGTTCTCCATGTCGTGCGACAGCGTCGTAATGATCACCTGGGTCTCGTTGCGCCAGCCATCGACAAACAGCGGGCGGATCGGACGGTCGATCAGACGGGAGACCAGTGTCTCCTTTTCGGTCGGTCGGCCTTCGCGTTTGAAATAGCCGCCGGGAATTCGGCCCGCAGCGTAGGTTTTTTCCTGATAGTCGACGGTCAGCGGCAGGAAGTCGACGCCTTCGCGGGGCGTCTTCGCGGCGACGACGGTGGCGAGCACGACGGTCTCGCCGTAGGTGGCAAGCACGGCGCCGTCGGCCTGACGGGCGATTTTTCCTGTTTCAAGCTTGAGGGGACGTCCACCCCAGTCGATCTCGACTGAATGAATATTGAACATAGTGGTCTTCTTTCATGGTTTCACGAAAGCAGGGACCCTTCAAAACGCAAAAACCATGCGCAAGATGGCGGGACGCTGATTGCGATGAAGTCGCAGACTCAGCGCCCGGCGATCCTGCCATGGTCTTTATGTTTCGAATGGCGTCCATCCTTCCGATGGTACGGGCATCTTGCCCGTTACGCCCAGCTGCCGGATTGCTGCTGGACGTTCTTTGCGCACGATCGTTTTCGAAAACCTCAACAATGGTTTTACGGATCATGCAAAAACGCGCGCAACGAGCGCGCGCGAACTGAACAAATCAACGACGAATGTTATGCTTTTCGAGCAGCGCCTTGTAACGCGCCTCATCCTTCCTCTTGATGTAATCGAGAAGCGAGCGGCGCGTCGACACGAGCTTCAAAAGGCCGCGACGCGAATGGTTGTCCTTCACGTGGGTCTTGAAATGCCCGGTGAGGTTGTTGATGCGTTCCGACAGGATCGCGACCTGAACCTCGGGGGAGCCGGTGTCGCCGGCCTTGGTGGCATTCGTCTTGATGACTTCCGCTTTGCGTTGGGCGGTAATCGACATCGTCAAACTCTTCCATTGCTGCGAGCCGAACTGGCAGTCAGTCCGGTCAGGTTGAACACGCGCTTGGGGATGAGTTCGCCATTGCCAATTTCGGCGAGGGCCAGAAGCCGGCCTGCCACCGTGACATAGACTGTGCCGCTACAATTGGGCGCATCCCGTCCGCGCAACAAAACGGCTTGGCCCCTGTGGAGCCTTGCCGCATCAGCCCGTGTGACGGCCAGCGCCGGGATGTCGTCCAGCGCGGTCTCAACGGGCAAAAGCGCGTCGGCGAGGCTGCCCTCGCCAGACGCGGCTCTATCGCACAAAGCCTCCAACTGTTCCAGCGGAATCATGTCCGATTCGTCGAACGGGCCGACCAACGTCCGCCGCAGCGCGCAGATATGGCCATAACAGCCGAGAATCCGGCCGATATCGCGGGCCAGCGCCCGCACATAGGTACCCTTGCCGCACTCGGCCTCAAGCACCGAATGGCTGCTATCTAAGTGTTCTATAAGGGATAAATGGTGGACCTCGACCGCCCGCGGCTTCAGCGCGACGCTCTCGCCGTCGCGCGCCAGATCATAGGCGCGCTCGCCCTGGATCTTGATGGCGGAGTATTGCGGCGGGATCTGCTCGATCAGGCCGGTGAACCGCGGCAGCAGGTTCAGGATCGCGTCCGCGGAGGGCCTGATATCGCTGGTTTGGGTGACCCGGCCCTCGGTGTCGTCGGTATCGCGTTCCTCGCCCCAAGCGACCGTAAAGCGATAGCGCTTGCGGCTGTCCATCACGAACGGAACGGTCTTGGTGGCCTCACCCAAGGCGATCGGCAAGCCGCCGGAGGCGAGCGGATCGAGCGTGCCGGCGTGGCCCGCGCGTTTGGCCTGGAATAGCCGCTTCACGACTGCCACGGCATGCGTCGAGGTCATGCCGATCGGCTTGTCGAGCACGATCCAGCCGTGGACGTCGCGCTTGTCGCGCCGCGGTTGGCCCTGTTGCTGCTGTGGCTTGTCGCCGCGGCCGCCCCGCACATCCGACAGATGATTTTTTTCCGCGCCATGCGAATCAGCATTTTGCTGGTCGAACGGGTTGTTTGCGGCGGTCACGATCATCGGGTTACTCTTCCGGATCTTGCGAATCTGATGCGAGGTCTTTTTGTACCGCAGGCGTTCGCAGCAATTTCTCTATTCGTTCCGCCTCATCGAATCGATCGTCAACACGGAAGCGAACATCAGGCGCAAATTTTAAGTTAACCCGCCGCGCCACCTCGCCGCGCAGGAACTTCTTGTTGCGCTCCAGCGCCGCGATCACGATCTCGGTATCGCGTCCGCCGAGCGGCATCACATAGATGGTCGCAAGCTTCAGGTCGGGCGACATCCGAACCTCGGGCACCGTGATGATGTGACCTTCGAGGTCCTGATCGTGCACGCTGCCATTGACAAGAATATCCGCAACCGCGTGACGCACGGTTTCGCCGACCCGCAATTGGCGCTGCGAGCCGCCGGCGGCGGAACTTTTCCTGTTGTGGCGCGGCATTATCGCTCTCTCAAAATCCTCATGCCCGCGCTCGTCGCGGGCATCCATGTCTTTCTCGTTGAATCAGGTGAGACGTGGATGGCCGGGACAAGCCCGGCCATGACGCCGTTTTTTCAGTTACAAGACCAGCCTGTTGTGAGACTTGGACTCACAGCGAGCGCTGGATCGTCTCCACGCGATAACACTCGATGACGTCGCCGACCCGCATGTCGCCGTAATTCTCGAACGCCATGCCGCATTCCTGGCCGGACTGCACTTCCTTCACTTCGTCCTTGAATCGCTTCAGCGTCGACAGCTTGCCTTCGTGCACGACGACGTTGTCGCGAATCAGGCGGACATTGGCGCCGCGTTCCACGGTGCCGTCGGTGACGCGGCAACCCGCGACCTTGCCGACCTTGGAAATATTGAACACTTCCAGGATCAGGGCATTGCCCAGCATGGTCTCGCGCAGCGTCGGCGCCAGCAGGCCGGACATCGCCTTCTTCACGTCATCCACCAGATCGTAGATGATGTTGTAGTAGCGGATTTCGATGCCGTTGCGCTTGGCGGCGGCGGCGGCTTCCTTGTGGGCGCGGACGTTGAAGCCGATGATGGCGGCATTGAAACCTTCCGCCAGTGTCACGTCGGATTCCGAGATGCCGCCGACGCCCGCATGCAGGATGCGCGCCGCGACCTCTTCGGTGCCGAGTTTTTCCAAGGATCCCAAGATCGCTTCCAGCGAGCCCTGCACGTCCGCCTTGACGATCAGCGGGAAATCCTTGCGGCCCGAGGTTTTCAGCTGCGACATCATCTGCTCGAGCGAGCCGCGCATGCCGGAAATGCTGGCGGCGGCGTTCTCGCGCTTCTGGTGAGCGCGGTAGCTCGTCACCTGGCGGGCGCGGGCTTCGTTTTCGACCACGGCGAGGCGGTCGCCGGCCTCCGGCGGCCCGTTGAAGCCGAGCACCTCGACCGGCACGGAAGGTCCGGCTTCCTCGATGGTTTCGCCTTGATCGGAGATCAGCGCGCGGACCCGGCCCATCTCGGCGCCGGCCACCACGATGTCGCCGACGCGCAGCGTTCCGCGCTGCACCAGCACGGTCGCGACCGGTCCGCGGCCGCGGTCGAGCTTGGCTTCGATCACAGTGCCTTCGGCGGGACGCGCCGCATTGGTCTTGAGGTCGAGCAATTCGGCCTGCAGCGCAATCATTTCCAGGAGCTTGTCGAGGTTGGTCTTGTTCTTGGCAGAAACCTCGACGTCGACAACATCGCCGCCGAGCGATTCGACCTGAACCTCGTGCTGCAGCAGTTCGGTGCGCACCCGCTCCGGCCTGGCGTCGGGCTTATCGATCTTGTTGATCGCCACGATCATCGGAACCTTCGCCGCCTTGGCG
>VAZH01000101.1 GCA_005884465.1 Alphaproteobacteria bacterium
CCACGTCGGTCGGAAGACTTGCAAGCCAATCAAGACCGGTTGCGATCGATCCGGCGACGTCGTCGAAATTGAACTCTTCCTTACGGAATACCGCGTTTGTGCCGACTTGCCAGATCACCAGCGCCGGGGCTTCGCCGATGACGTCAGGCTCGAAGCGCGACAGCTCGGATGGCGCTTCCTGGCCGCTCATCCCGCGGTTGAGAACGTCGATCATGCGGTCGTGAAAGCCGTCTCGCCGGATAAGGCAAGACATCGCCCACGCCCGCCGTCGACGACGAGCCAATCGTCACGATCTTGATTTTCCGCTGACGTTTCAGGCTTCGCATCAAATGTGGAAGGATATTTGAACGCCACAATATCCTGGTGGGTATCGCAATGCGGCGGGATTTCTGCCATGTGCGTATCCATCCTCTGCGCAATCGTTGGCGGGAGTCTATTTGGACGCAATTCTCGCGCGCAACGCAAATGATTTTCGCCTCTAGCTGGTGTGAACCGGGAGACTGATCATGGATGGAAAAGTCGTTGTCGTGACCGGCGCCTCGGGCGCGCTCGGCAAGGTAGTTGCGGAGGCGGCGCTTGCGCGGGGCGCAAAAGTGGCCGGCGTGGATCACGCGGCGTCGCAGATCTCGGCGACGGCCAATCGGACCGAACTCGGCGGCGTCGATCTTTCCGATGCGGCACAAGCCAAAAAGGCGATCGACGCTGCCACATCGCATTTCGGCAGGCTCGATGCCTTGATCAATATCGCCGGCGGCTTTGCGTTCGAGACGGTCACCGAGGGCGATCCGAAAACCTGGCAGCGCATGTATGCGCTCAACGTGCTCACCGCGCTGAATGCGTCGCGATCGGCGATCCCGCATCTCGCCGCTTCCCCCTCGGCCCGGATCGTCAATGTCGGCGCGATGGCTGCGCTGCAGGCGGGCGCCGGCATGGGAGCCTACGCCGCGTCCAAGGCCGGCGTGCATCGCCTCACCGAGGCGCTCGCCGCCGAATGGAAAGGCAAGATCACCGTCAACGCCGTGCTGCCGTCGATCATCGACACGGCAGCCAATCGCGCCAGCATGCCGAAAGCGGATTTCAGCAAATGGGTGACGCCGCAAGAACTGGCCGAGGTGATCCTGTTTCTCGCAAGCGATGCCGCAGGCGCCGTCACCGGCGCCCTGCTGCCGGTGAGCGGGCGGGTGTAAGCCTCACGCCTCCGCCAGCTTCTTCAAGACGGCGCTAAAACGAATGCTGCGCTTGCCGGCCAGCGCAGTCGCTTCCGCAACCGCGCCTTCATCGGTGTAGCTGCCGGAAAAGCCGATGCCGACCTCATAGCCGCCGAACACCGGCCGCTCGCCCTGGCTCGGCGTGTGTTCGTGGTTGACGAGTTCGCCCTTCCACCTGCCGTTCGCGCTGGTGTAGGCGCCGACATAATCGAAGAAGGCGTCGCCACCGCGAATCTTGCCATCGTGCAGCACCATGACGCCGGTGTTGCCGCCGTCGATGCCGTCAAGCATCCGGATATGAATAGAGTAAAGACCATTGCTGATGCCGCCTTTGCCGGCCGCAACGACTGGCGGCGCGGCCTCTTCGCTGATGGGGGTCATCACCGAGTTGAAGACAACGCCGGGCAATTGCGTCGCGCCGCCTTCGAAAAAATATTGCTCGCCCTGCTGCCTGCCTTTGAGCGAGAGCGTGACCTTGTCGGCCTTGAACAGGGGTTGGAAATTCGGATCCTCGTTGTGGCGCAACGTCGATATCTCGACTGATACCTCGCCGCGATCGGATTCCTGGTAGGTGCCGATGAAAGCGAAGGCCGAATTGCCGCCCATCATCTTGCCGTCATAGACATAGAGCACGCCGCGGCGCGAACCGTGCACCGTATGCATCTCGACCTTGTAAAGTCCCTTCAGCATTCCCGCTCCGGCCCAGAATCCCGGCCTGCAGCCTATTGTCTCTGTCGGCACGCCACAACGCCGAAGCCTGCGGGCGACGGGCTCCGCTCAGTCCGGGATCAGCAGCCGCAGCTTCGATTTGAATCGAATGCTCTGCTTGCCGGCGAGCGCAATGCCGTCGGCTTCGGCGGTTTCATCGGTATAGGTTCCGGTAAATCCGATGGTCACCACCTTGCGTTCCCAAACCGGCCGTTCGCCGAACGTCGGCGAATGCTCTTGATTGGTCACTTCGCCCTTCCATTTGCCGTTTCCCGACGTGTAGGTGCCATAGGCATAAAAGAACGAGTCGCCCCCGCGCAGCGTACCATCCCGCACTACCATGACGCCCTGATTGCCGCCCTGAACGCCGTCAAGCATCTCCACGGTGATATGGTAGAGGCCGTTCCTGATCATGACACGCGCCTTAATTGTCTAGTCGGGCACAGGATAGCCGCTCCTGCGCTGGCTGATCAAATCCCGGCGTCTGCGATCCGCGATCCGGGTTAAACTATAGGCACTGAGTCGCGCATGCGGCACCGGAGCCCCCTTGGAAACCGCGCTTTATCTGCCCGTCAAACGCTTCCTGGAAAACCTCGGCTTCACGGTCAAGGGCGAAGTCGGTGGCTGCGACCTCGTGGCGCTCAGCGGCGACGAGCCGCCAATCGTCGTGATTGGCGAACTCAAGCTCTCCTTCAATCTTGAGCTGCTTCTGCAGGCGGTTGACCGCGCCGGCGCCTGCGACGAGGTCTGGCTTGCCGCCAAAATGTCTGTGCGCGGCAAGGGACGCGAGAGCGACGCGCGCTATCGCAATCTCTGCCGCCGGCTCGGCTTTGGCATGCTCGCGGTCACCTCAACCGGCGACGTCGAGGTGATCGTCAAGCCGCCCACGACAGGCCCGCGCCGCAATCCCAAAAAGCGCTCGCGCCTGGTCGCCGAGCATCGGCGCCGCGTGGGTGATCCGGTATTGGGCGGAAGCACACGCGCACCAATCATGACGGCCTATCGCCAGCAGGCGCTGGCCTGCGCATCCGAGCTGTCGCGAGGGCCGCGGCGTGTGCGGGATCTCAAGCCCGAGATTCCCGATGCGCCGAAAATTCTGCTGCACAACGTTTACGGCTGGTTCGATCGCGCCGAGCGCGGCATCTATGTCCTGACCGATGCCGGGCGCGCCGCGCTGAAGCGCTGGCCGCAGCAGACGATGGTGGTAGACGTTGCAAGCGCTGGCGATTCAATTCCGCCAAGATGACGGGAAAACAAAAACAGGGGAGGACAAGATGATCGTGGTGACCGGCAGCGTGACGGCGCGGGAAGATTCTCTCGATGAGGTTCGCAGATTGAGTCTCGAACATGTCCATCGCTCGCGCAAAGAGCCTGGATGCATCTCTCATGCCGTGCATGTAGATTGCGAGAACTCACTGCGGCTGGTGTTCATCGAGCAGTGGACCGATCGCGCCGCGCTATCGGCGCATTTCGCGGTTCCCGCCTCGCGAAATTTCGTCCGCGCGCTGCAGCCACTCGCCGCCGCAGCCACGACGATTGAGATTTACGACGCCACCAGGCTGGAAAATCTTTAAATCAATCAATGCATAGCTGGATTGCCACACCAATTTCATATTGCAATGCAACATGAGGCCTCCTAGGTATTTCAGATCAGACAAGAGGCCCCGATGAGCGAAGACTGGAATACGAAATATGGACGGCGGCGCGTCCGTCGCGATCCGCCGACGCTGGATGAAGCTATCTTCGCTGCGATCGGCATCACCGACGATCAGGAAGCGCAGGCTGAAATCGCCGCTTCGCTGATGGGGCTGCCGATCGAATCGGTGCAGGCCGAAGTGAAGAAGGCCGGGCGCCTCTCCGCGCGATCGTCGACCCGGGTCATCGCGGGCGAACAAGGCGCGCAGCGCTCGGTCGTGGTCGAGCGCCGCGTCGTCAGAAGATTCGGCAACGACAAGCGCACCGGCACTTAGTTATGATCCGGAAACCTGACCACCGGTTTTCCGAAAAGATCATGCTCAAGATAAGGAGATGAGATCATGATCCGATTAAATCGGATCATGATCTAGGCGTGCCTCTGCGCGTGACGCTGTGCTGTCAGGCCCAGGCCATACATTCTGAGATACAACTGCCAATACGCGCGGTTGAGATTGATCATTGCGCGTGCCGCGGCGATCGGTGTCGCGATCGCAAGTCCTGCAAACGGCGACAGCGGTTGCTGCGTTAGATCGATGCTGCCGGTGGATTCGCCGTGGCGGAAGGTCAGATGCGCGCCGAACTTGTTGGCAAGCGACCGCATCGCGTGATTCTGCGCGCCGGTCGTGATCCGCAGGGAGTGGTAGCCCTTCGATCGCGCTTCTGCGATCAGCTTTTTGAACAGGATGCTGCCGACGCCCTGCCGTCGCACGCTCGCCTCAACGCTGAAAGCGATCTCCGGTAGTGAATCCGGGGATTGATCCGGCGGATGCAGCTCCGCCGCGCCGCGTACCACGCCGTTTTCGAAATAGGCGATGATGATCGTGCCATCGTCGGCGCATTTCGCGGCATAGCGTTCAATGAAGCTGTCATCCATGAAGCCCTGGAAGCGGTCATGACGGCTCACGCGATCGAGCCGCAACAGATGATCGCGCAGCAGCGGCAATTCCTCCTGCTGACGCAGGATCCGAACATTGCCCTTGGCACGTGTCGAATGGGTGAAATCTTGATAGGTCACGTCATAACTCCTCTTGGATGGCCCTCGAGGAGGCGTCGAATCCCTAGACCACAAATATTGTGCATTGCACCATGAAATTCAAGGCCGCTTCCCGCCTCAAAAAGCGGCAATAATTCGACAACATGAACGCGCCACAAGTTTGCCGTTGTTAAGAATCCCTTGACCTTTGAAGCGGTCGGCAAGCTACTTGCTAGGATTGGAATTGAACTAGGCCTTTGGCCCACCGTCGGACGAATTCTTGGAGGTCCATCGTGGCTATTGTGCTCGACACAAGTTCTTCAGTTCCGGATCGACGACTTGCAGTCTGGCAAGACATCGTTTGCGATACCTTTGTCGGGCTCGATTGCCAGTCGGATATGCACGACGGGTTTTGGGGTTCGGTTTCGCAGTCGACGATCGGGCCTGCGACGTGTACGCGAGTCGATTCCTGCGCCCAGCGGGTGCTCCGTACGCCTTCCCGGATCGCGCGCGCCAGTGAAGATTTCGTGCTGGTCACCTTGGGAACCAGCGGCGTGAACGGCGTGTTTCAGGATGGCCGCGAAGCTATCGTATCTGCGGGTCAGTTCGTCATTTACGACACCACCCGCCCCTACGAGCTGCGCTTCGACGACAGCTTTTCGCAGACGATTTTTCAGATGCCCAGGAAGCTTCTGCAACAGCGCATCGGCTCATTCGACACGTTGACCGCAACCACTTTCTCCGGCGATCGACCGCTCGAACGACTGGCCTATGAGTTCCTGCTCGGCATGAGCAAGACTATCGACCACGTCGATCCCGCCACCGCAGCCCGCCTGCTGGACCAAGGGCTGGATCTCGTCGCGATGACCTTCGCCGAGAGGATGCGTGAGCGTTCGGCGGACCAGTCATTTCACAGATCCGCCCTGCTCTATCGTCTCAAGAACTACATCCTGACACATCTGCGCGATCCCGAACTGTCGATGCCGCGCGCAGCGGCGGCCATTGGAATCTCGCCGCGCTATGCCAGCGATTTGATGGCCGCCGAACAGACCTCGTTCCGCAGCTACGTCCAGGCGCAACGTCTGGAGCGATGCAAGCGCGATCTGTCAGACCCCGCCCAGGTGGCTCGGCACGTCGGCGAAATCGCATTCGCCTGGGGCTTCAACGACCTCGCCCACTTCAGCCGAATCTTCAAGCAAAGGTTCGGCGTCTCGCCGCGCGAATGGCGCGAGCACGCGGCGCAGTAACCCGTCTTCCGGTCGGCTCCCTTCCCGCAGTACGCCACCTCGCGTGCGGCGGCCCAGCCGAACCGCCTTGGGTTGCCATTCGCCGGTTAAGACAAGTTTTCGTTCCGCCACCGACAAGCAACGGGCCCGGCATCGCGGTAAGCTTCGGACCGACGATTGTCCGTCTTTTATGCGAAAGGATGACGCCGATGGGTCTGGTTCATCAGAAATACAAGGTTGCGGTGGTCCAGGCGGCGCCGGTTTGGCTCGATCTCGACGCAACCGTGGACAAAACGATTGCCCTGATCGAACAGGCTGCCGCGCAGGGCGCGAAGCTGATTGCGTTTCCCGAGACCTTCATCCCCGGATATCCGTGGCAGATCTGGCTTGGAGCTCCCGCCTGGGCGATCGGCCGTGGCTTCGTGCAGCGCTATTTCGATAACTCGTTGTCATTTGACAGCCCGCAGGCCGACAAAATTCGCAAAGCCGTGAAGCGCGCCAAATTGACCGCGGTCATCGGCCTGTCCGAACGCGAGGGCGGCAGCCTCTATATCGCACAATGGCTGATCGGGCCCGACGGCGAGACCATTGCGAAGCGCCGCAAGCTGCGGCCGACCCATGCTGAACGCACCGTGTTCGGCGAGGGCGACGGCAGCGACCTCGCCGTCCATGATCGCGCTGACGTGGGACGGCTCGGTGCGTTGTGCTGCTGGGAGCATCTGCAACCGCTGTCGAAATACGCGATGTATGCCCAGAACGAGCAGGTTCACGTCGGCGCCTGGCCGAGCTTCTCGTTGTACGACCCCTTCGCGCATGCGCTTGGGTGGGAAGTCAACAACGCGGCGAGCAAGATTTATGCTGTCGAGGGCTCGTGTTTCTTCCTCGGCCCGTGCGCGGTGGTCTCGCAGGCCATGATCGACGAGCTGTGCGACTCGCCCGAAAAACACGCCTTCCTGCACGCCGGCGGCGGCCACGCAGTGATCTATGGGCCGGATGGGAGTTCGCTTGCCGAGAAACTTCCACCCGATCAGGAGGGCATTCTGTATGCCGATATCGATCTCGGCATGATCGGCGTGGCGAAGAACGCCGCCGATCCCGCAGGACACTATTCCAGACCGGACGTCACCCGGCTGCTGCTCAACACTTCCCGCGCCAATCGCGTCGAGCATTTTACGCTGCCGATCGATGCCGAAGTCATGAGCGAAATCAGGCTTCAGGCCTGACGATCCAACCTCAACAGGAGCTGGCCATGGAATCAGCGATCCCAGAGCATCTCCGAACCGCCCGCACGCGTCACCGGCGCGTCCCCGACGACTATGCACCCCCCTATCCATCGTTCGTGGCGCGCCACAAGCCGAGCGTGGAGCGGGTGGTGATGGCTTATTTCGGCATCCAGACCCGTGATGCGTCTTCGAAAGCCGCAGAGCAGGCGACGGCACGGATTGCTTCCTGCCTCGAATCCGATGGCGGTCCAACGCATTGGGACAGGGCCCGGTACATCGACGAAGCCGGTTTCACGAACGTCGTGACCGTTGCCTATTGGGACGATCGCGCAAAATTCGATGACTGGTTCCCGGCGGCGCGCAACGGCTGGACCGGCGACCAGCGAGCCACCGACGGATATGGCAGGTTCATCGAGGCGCTTTATCCATCCGTGGAGGGCTATGAAACCCTGTTCTCTTCCTTGGGCCGGCCCGAAGGCATCGCAGTCCTCGCCGACAACATGAGCGGCGAGATTCAAGAACACGCCTATTGGGGTGGCATGCGCGACCGTATTCCGCTGTCCCAGACCAGCGAGATGACGCCGGCGGGCGCAGCCCGCGCCATTCGTGACGGCTCTCGCATTCGGGTCGTCCCGCACGACAATGTGTGCCTGATCCGGTCGGGTCAGGATTGGGGCGACACCGAAGCATCCGAGCGCAAGATGTACCTCGAGGATGTGGAGCCGATCTTAAGGGAAGGCATGGACTTCCTGCGCGACAATGGTCGCTCGATCGGCTGTTACGCCAACCGCTATATGACGGTCGTTGCCCCCGACGGCACGCCGACCGAAAAATCCTATGGCATGAGCTGGTGGAAAAGCCTGGCGGCACTGGAGCGATGGGCCGAATCGCATCCGACCCATGTCAGGATCTTCGGCGCCGCCATGAAATATCTGTCGACATTAGGGCCGGCCGCGAAGCTGCGGCTCTATCACGAGGTTACGGTCGCGCGGGCCGACGAACAGTTTTTCGAATATTTGGACTGTCATCCGCAAACCGGAATGTTGAACGCCGTGCAGACGGTTAACGCTGCATAGGGTGCGATCGCGCGCCTTCCGCTCTCCTACAACACCATCTGCGTCTGCGTGACGATTGCAACAAGGCGGCCCTCCTCGGTCTCCAGCCGGGTTTGCCAGACCTGGGTGCGCCGTCCCCGATGCACCGGCGTCGCGGTTGCGATGACCGTCATGCCCTCTTTCGCACCGCCGATGAAATTAGTCTTGCTCTCGATCGTGGTGGTGCCCTTCGCATCCTCAGGCAAATTGATCACGGTCGCCGCCGCCCCGACCGAATCCGCGAGCGCCATGATCGCGCCGCCATGAATGACATGTCCGAGGGTGCAGAGATCCGGCCGAACCAGCATCTTTGCCACCACGCGATCCTTCCCGGCTTCGGTAAATGTCACGCCTTTCAGCTCCGCAAAAGGCATTTTCATCGAATGGACTTTTTCAAGCGGCGTCATGGTCGCTAATCCTCCCGTTTTCTTCAGCTGTCATACGCGGGCTTGACCCGCGTATCCATCAAACTTCGTGAGAGCATTTTCCGAAATGATGGATTGCCGGGTCAAGCCCGGCAATGACGTCTCTGGTAATGGACATCGTGACAACTGCTCCATTATCCGCCATATCATCCGCCATGCGCCAATTTCCGCCCCGCCGCATCGTATGTCTCACCGAAGAAACCGTCGAGACGCTGTATCTGCTGGGCGAGCAGGACCGGATCGTCGGTGTTTCCGGCTATGCGGTGCGGCCGCCGCAGGTTCGGCGCGAGAAGCCGCGGGTATCGGCATTCATCTCCGCCGACATTCCGAAGATCCTGAAACTCGAGCCGGACCTCGTTCTCGCTTTCTCGGACTTGCAGGCTGACATTGTCGCCGACCTGGTCCGCGCCGGCGTCGACATTCACGTCTTCAACCAGCGCGACATCGCGGGCATTTTGGCGATGATCCGCACGCTAGGCGCGCTGGTCGATGCGGCCGAGCGCGCCGATCAACTCGCAGCCAGCTACGAGCAGCGTCTCGGCATGATTGCGTCGACTGACCGGCCCGCGGCAAAGCCAAGAGTCTATTTCGAGGAATGGGACGATCCCCTGATCAGCGGCATCGGCTGGGTCTCCGAACTGATCGAGATCGCCGGGGGCGAAGACGTGCTGCCGAAGCTGCGTTTTCAAAAGGCCGCGAAAGACCGGATCATCTCGCCGGATGCCGTGCGCGCGGCGGCCCCGGATGTGATCCTGGCGTCGTGGTGCGGCAAGAAAGTCGTTCCGGACAAAATCAGAAAGCGTTCGGGCTGGAACGAGATTCCGGCAGTTCGCAACGACCGCATCGTCGAGATCAAGTCCGCCTTGATTTTGCAGCCCGGCCCCGCTGCATTGACTGATGGGTTGGATGCGATTGTAAAAGCATTGTGGCCCGAGCCGTTGCCGTCATCCTGAGGTGCGAGCGTCCGCGCCGCGGGTAGAGGGAATCGCGACAAAATCCCTTGTGGTTGCAAGCTGCGCGTCGAAATTGGCGTCGACGGCATCAAGGATTCTTCGCTTGGTATCGACGGCGTTCATTGCGTCGCTCTTGCTGTTGTCACTTTCAGAATCGCCAGCCCGCTCATACACTCCGCGGCCAGGTTTTGCGACCCATGGAGACACGGATGCCCGCTAACCGCAATATTCTGTATCTCATCATCGGCGCGCTGATCGTCGCGGTGGGCGTGCTCGGCTACAGTCTTTACCAGACCAAGAAGCAACCGGAAGGCCTGCAGATCAACCTCGGTCCGAGCGGACTGAAGATCCAGAACAAGTGAGACAGCTCGCTTCCAAGGTCGTGACAGCTTGTTCGATCCTGCTGAGCTGTTTCGCGCTGGCCGCGCTCGCGACATCAGCGATGGCTGAGCAGGTGTCGCGCGAGCAGGACATTGTCGATTTGCGGCTTGGTCAGCGCATCATTGTCGATGACGGGTCGTGTCCTCCGGGCGAGATCAAGGAAATTTCCGGCGCCAGGATGACCGTCACGGGAATCCTCCGGGTGCGAAAATGCATTCCGCGTGTGGGGCCGAAGAAAAGATAGGCATGGCTCGATAGGACCGTCATTGCGAGGAGCAAAGCGACGAAGCAATCCAGTTTTTCTTGCGGCTGTAGATTGCTTCGCGGAGCCTGTCATCGGGCGCGCATTCGCGTGAGCCGTTGGCTCGCAATGACGGTTGACCGCTGTCTCTATCCCCTCGCCGGTTCGCTTGGCGGCACCGGCGATCCCTTGGTGCCTGCCGTCGCGCCGCCATCGATCGGCAGCGTGATGCCGGTGATCCAGCGCGATTCGTCGCTGGCCAGAAACAGCGCGCCGTAGCCGATATCCCAGCCGGTGCCCTCGGTGCCGAGCAGCGTGCCTTCGCTGCGGGCCTTGCGCATCTCCGGCGTCATGCCGCGCGATGCCACCATCGGTGTGTAGACCGTGCCCGGCGCGATGCAGTTGACGCGGATGCCGTCGCGCCCGTGATGCGCCGCCATGGCGCGCGTCAGACTCACGATGGCGCCCTTCGATGTCGGATAGAGCAGGCTCGGATGGCCGCCCGACAGGCCCGCGACCGAGCTGAGATTGATGATCGAGCCACCGCCACTCGTGATCATTTCGGGAATCGCGTATTTCGCCATCAGCATCATTGAGGCGACGTTGACGCGCATCGCGCTGTCCCATGCCTCGACATCGACTTCGACGGCGTTGCCGCGCGGCCCGGTGATGCCGACATTGTTGACGAGAATGTCGAGCCTGCCCCAGGCTTCCACAGTGCGCGCGACGATCGCCTGACACGATGCGGGAACGCTGACGTCACCCTCGACGATCTGCGAAACACCGCCTTCGGCGTCGATCAGCCGTTTTGTCTCATCTGCCCATTGCGCAACGCTATCCACCAGCGTCACTCGCGCGCCGTGCCGCGCCAGAATTATCGCGGTGGCGCGGCCATTGCCGATACCCTCGGCACGCGAACCCGCGCCGGTGACGATGGCGACCTTGCCCTTGAGGCGGTCGTCTCTGCGAACTGCCGTCATGGCTTCCCCGGATTTGTTGTTTTTGATGCTGAACGATAACGGCGACGGCATCGGCGCGCCAGCGGGCAAACCGGCACAAAAATGCCGGCGCGCGTCGGCGCAGCCGGCATATCACTAAGAAATTTCGGAGGTTAGACTAATTCGAAGGCTCGAACATGCATTGCAGGGTCGGCTTGGCAATCTTGGTAAAGGTTGCGCCGATCTCGGATTGCTTCGATGGCGGCACCCAATCGGTCTCGATGGTCGGCACGCCGGTTTCGCTGATGCCGCGCAGCAGCGCTTCGCGAAGATCGGTATCTTCAACGGCGGCAGCGGCATGGTCATGCAGGCAGCTGCAGACGGCTTCGGGGTGCGCCCAGCGTCCGATCATGTGCGGAGCGCACAGGCGCACGAACTCGCCGCGCGGATCCGGCAGCTTGCTGAGCGAGCGGAATCGAATCTGCTGGACTTGAATTTGCTGGACTTGAATTTGCTCTTGGGCGTGCGCTGAACCACCGATCAGGAAGGACGCGACAATGGCTGCGGCAGAGATACGAAAAAACATGATGGCCTTACCGGCATGGTTCAAGGTGCGAATTAATTGGCCGCAACCACGAGACCCTGAGGCGGTGAAGTGACGATGAGAGAGCCGTTGTATGCGAAGGTGCCGATGCCCGGCAGGTTGTCCGACAAGCCGGCCACCGAGGGGGCCAGCACGAAGGCGAAGGCCAGGATGAAGCTGAGGGTCCGCATTTGACTGTCTCCGGTTTTTAGTGCCGGCGTTGCCCGCCGTTTCGTTGTCGGCTTGATAACCATCCGCTGTTTCCAGATGTCTGCGCCAAAGCAGGAAATGGTTTCGTCACGCACGAGAATTGTTTCGTCGCTCGGCCGCGACGAAACAATCTCCGGGAAAAGTTCAATGATTTGAGCCATATGACGCCAGCGAACAGCGCTGGTCTCAAACATGGATCGGGAGCCAAAACGAAAACCGCGCGCCGCGAGCCCCTGTCGTCCGTTGGACCAGTCGTTCATTGGACCAGCGGTGGTCGTTCATTGGCCCACCACCGGTAAAGGCCGGCCGCTTCGAATCAGGTGCAACCTTTCTGGCAGTTGGGCGTTGTGACGCACCTCCAACGAAGGGTGGCAGTCGTGGGCAATGGCATCACCGATGTTGGCAATCAAACCCCGTCCCGCAATCCGAATCAGCCGATCGCTGGGCCTTTAGCTCAGAGTGAGGGCTCTTCCGAGCTGCGGATCGATAAACACCCGCAAACAGGAACAATAGGCATTTGTGGGGCCATGTCGCTGCAGCGCGGCGACAGCGGCCGCGGCAACGAATCGGTGCCGCAAAAACTCGTGCACCTGGTCGGCTGCCGAGATCCCAAAGTTCGGCCCGAGCCGTGGGACCGGCCACAGCCGGTCCCGACAAAGCCGTAGCTCAGGAATCCCTTGTTCAGATCACTGAATGAACTCCCCGCATTTCTGAACCGTGGTATCGCCGGCGCCCCAAGGCATGATCGGCACCGACGACGTCGAATTCTTCGGCGAGCCTTCGATCAGCTTGTCGGAATAGACCATATAGACCAGTACGTTGCGCTTGGCGTCGCAGCCGCGAACGATCTGCATTTTCTTGAAGAACAGCGAACGGCGCTTCCGGAACATATCGTCGCCCTGCTCCATCTTGCCCTTGAAATGGATCGGGCCGATCTGGCGGCATGCCAGCGAGATATCCGAGACCTGCTCGGCAAGTCCGAGCCAGCCCTTGAAGCCGCCCTTCTCCGGCACCGTGAAATGGCAGGCGACGCCCTCGACCTCCGGATCGTCGACGCCATAGGTCGCAAGCTTGTCGTTCGGGCTGACCCACTTGAACACGGTCGAGCGGCGGAAAATCAGGTCCGGCTCCTCGGCGGCGAGCGCCGGCGGCTCCGGCCACAGTATCGACGCAAGCGCCAGCAACATCAGGGGTCCCCACCTCGTATCACACCGGCTTAGGGATTTGCGTGTCATGGATTTCTCCGTCGGTGAGGCTGCCAACCAGGTAAGTGCGGCGAAGCCGCGCAGGAAGAACGGCGGCAGCGGCCGCGGGCCGCCGTTTAACTTAGTGTGAGGCTTTTTTGCTACGCTTGGGCCAAAATTACAGGAACGAGAAGCGCTACGCTGGTGAACGCGTATCTTGTCTGCAACACCAATAGCAAATGATTGAGGATTCGAAGATGGTACGCGTAGGTGGGCATGAGATTGGGACCGGACGGCTTTGGCGAATTGCCCTTTTTACGCTGGCGGCCGCGATCGGCGCCGCCTCCGAGGCCGACGCTGCCGTCTATTATTGGTCGGGTTATGATTCCGGTTATTATTATTATCAGCCTGCGCCGACCTTTCCGCAGCGGCGGCCAAGAGTGCGCCGATATCAGGCAAAAAAGATCGAGGCGCCGGAGAAGGAATCGACCAAGCCGCAGGGACCGCTGATCATCGCGATCTCGATCGAAAAGCAAAGCCTGAAGATTTACGACGCCAACGGATTCTTCGCGGAAACACCGATCTCCACGGGCATGCGCGGACATCCGACGCCGATGGGCGTCTTCAGCATCATTCAAAAACACAAATTTCACCACTCCAATATCTATAGCAACGCGCCGATGCCCTACATGCAGCGGATTACGTGGTCGGGCGTCGCCATGCATGCCGGCGTGCTCCCGGGCTATCCGGCTTCGCATGGCTGCATCCGCATGCCCATGGCCTTTGCCATGAAGATGTGGAACTGGACCAAGATGGGCGCGAGGGTCGTCGTCACCCCCGGCGAAATCATCCCTGCCAGCTTTTCGCATC
The DNA here is from genome assembly GCA_005884465.1 of Alphaproteobacteria bacterium. Classification (GTDB taxonomy): domain Bacteria; phylum Pseudomonadota; class Alphaproteobacteria; order Rhizobiales; family Xanthobacteraceae; genus Bradyrhizobium. Next base: position 13,913 of record VAZH01000101.1, read on the forward strand.
CGCTGCTCGCAACGAAGAGAGTCGTGCCGAAGCCCGTTGCCGCCAACGAGCCGCAGGCGGATGCTCCGCCTGCCACACAAGCTGACAAGGCGGCGGACGCCGATGCGGCACCCAAGCCCGTGGTTGCGGAGGCGAGCCTGGAGCTGAGATCAACCGTCGGGCACGACAATGGTATAAAGCCGGTCATCGCCGAACAGACGGCTGCCACGCCATTGCGGACGCAGACCCGTACCGCTTATGCCAGCGGCGATATGCCGGCAGCCAAGGCATCGGTGACGATGTCCGATGCTGCGCCCGGTGCCAAATCCGAAACTGCAAAATCGGAAGCCGAACCGCCCGCCGCCACAACCGAG
>VAZH01000666.1 GCA_005884465.1 Alphaproteobacteria bacterium
CTGCTGTTTGCCGTGGTCATCGCCATGCAGTCACCCAGTTCCGAAACCTGCAACAGATACGCTGGTTTTGGGATTCGGGTTCGCGGCAGCGCATCGAAGCGTCAAAGCCAATCGTGACCCACATCACATACTCGGCATGAACCGAGATTAGTCTGCCTGCCACCAAGCTCACATCGAGATTGTTGCAGGAGAACGTCATGAGCTTTTTCAAAAAAATTGTATTGGGCGCTTTGCTTTTAGTCGGTCTGGCGGCGGTTGGGCCGGCAAGGTCGGCTCACGCCGAAGCCATGGATAGGCCGGCCAATGTCGGCAATCCAGTGGGCTTGAGCGGCCCGGAACAGCGCATCGCGCTGGTGATCGGCAATTCGAACTACCAAAACGTGGCGCAGCTGCCAAATCCCGCCAACGATGCCAAGGCTGTCGCCGAATTGCTCAATACCGCGGGCTTTGAAGTCATTTCGGCCACCGACCTCAATCACAATCAAATGATCGAGGTGATGCAGGACTTCTCCGCCAAGATTGCCGGGCGCGGCGCGAACACCGTGGCAATGGTGTATTACGCCGGCCATGGCGTGCAGCTTGCCGGCGAAAATTATCTCGTTCCGGTCGATGCCCGGATTTCTTCCGAGCCTGATCTGATCGACGGTTCGGTCCGGTTGGTCGACGTGATGGCGACGCTGGAGGCGATCCCGAGCCGGATGCGGATTGTCATCCTCGACGCCTGCCGGAACAATCCATTCCCCTCGCTCAATGAAGCGGGACGCGGACTTGCGATCGTCGATGCGCCGAACGGTTCGATCGTCGGCTATTCAACTGCGCCAGGCACCGAAGCGCTCGACGGCGTCGGCAACCACAGTCCCTATACCGATGCATTCCTGCGGTTGGCGCATGAGAAAAACGTGCCGATCGAGCAATTGTTCAAGCGTGTTCGTCTGGAGGTGAACAATTCAACCGATGGACGGCAGACCCCTTGGGAAAGCTCGTCGCTGACCAGCGATTTCTATTTCTTCGGCGATACCGCCGTTGCGGCGACCAGAGCGCCAGCCCAGGTGAAGACCGCCTATGCCGTCGACAACCTTCCGTCGCGTGCCGTACGCCAGGCCTATGACTACGTATTGGCCGAAAATTCCGTCGACAACTATCAGGAATTCATCCGGCTTTATCCTCGCGACCCGCTGTGCGACCGCATCCGTATTCTGCTCGGCAGCCTGCTGCAGGCCAACGCATGGCATCATGCGGTGCTTGAAAATTCTCCGATCGCCTACAAGTCGTTCTATGACAAATACTCGAGCAGCCCCTATGCGCAGAGCGCCCTGAAATTGGCGGAGCAGCCGAAACTCGTTCCGCTTTCGCAGCCGACGCACATCATCGCGCCGCCCTCGATCAAGCTCGGTGGTGGTCTCGGTATTTCGAAGGGCAATCCCGGTTTCAATCTTGGCACGCAGGGCTTGTTGCAGGGTCATGGTCCGCAGCAAGGAGATGGTCTGCACGGCATTGGCAAGCTGGGTACGGACAAGTTCGGCAAGGGCGGCCAGATCGTCACGCTGAATTCTCCCGGCACAACCGCATCTTCCGGCAATAGCAGCCCCGGCTTGGGCAAGCTGGGTACAGACAAGCTCGGCCATGGCGGTCAGATCGTCACACTGAATTCTCCCGGCACAACCACCTCCTCCGGGAATAACGGTGCCGGCTCTGGCAAGATCATCGATCTGCCGCACACTGGTGTGAACAAGATCGGCACGGAGCAGAATTCGAAGCTTGGCGGGGGGATAACCCGGTTTGACGATCGGTCTGCGAAATCGTTCCCGCAAATTCACGGTAATCAGCAGCACGCCGCCAAAATTCCGGCAGCAGCTGGGCGTCACAAATACCGGCGGCAACCAGCGCTTTGCGTCGACGCAGTTCCATGGACCTGCGTTTCAATCGCAGGGTCGGTCCGGTGGCTTCGGTGGCAAGTTCGGGCGGTGATAAGCGTCATTTAGAGCATGATCCGGAAAAGTGGGGTCAGCCATGGAGGCCGCGCGTAGCGCGACCCCTTGGCTGATCCGCCCTTTGGTAGCAGGGCTTACGCCATTCCCTGCAAGACCAAGCGATTGAGGCGCGCGGCGAATGCCGCGGGGTCCTCGGGCAATTCGCCGTCGAGGATTTGCGCCTGCTCCAGCAACAACAGCGACAGGTCATCTGTTGTCGCCGATCCCGCGTCGGCCCTGGCGATCGCGGCCACCAATGGATGGCGCAAGTTGATCTCCAGGATCGGCCTGGTCTTGGTCGCGCGATTGTGCTGCGACAACAGGCGCTCCAGTTCCCGGTCAGGCCCCTGG
>VAZH01000091.1 GCA_005884465.1 Alphaproteobacteria bacterium
ACGATCAGCTTCTCCCATCACATCGTCGCGCGCAAAGGGCTCTCGGATTCGACAATTGCCGCCTTCACCCGGCAGTTGTTCGCGATTCGGCAACAGCTGATGACCGAATTCCCGCAGGCTGCGAAAATCGAGACCCCGGACACCGACAAGGACGCCGTGATCCCGGTGCATCCGGGCGCCGCCGCCTTTATCGACGGTGAGGAAAAAACATTCCTCGATCGCTACAGCGATTACATCTGGTGGGTGCTGATGGGGCTGTCCGCGATGGGCTCCCTTGGCGCGTGGTTCGCGAGCGCTCTGAAGAAGGACGAGCGCAACAGCAACAGTTCGTTGCGCGACCGCTTGCTGGGCATGCTTGCGAGGGCGCGCCAAAGCGATTCCACCGAAGAACTCGACCAGATGCAGGCCGAGGCGGACGATATTCTTCGCGAGACGCTGCAGTGCTTCGAGCACGGCGCCATTGAGGAAGGGACATTGACCGCATTCAATATCGCGCTCGAGCAATTCCACAATGCCGTGGCCGACCGCAAGGCGCTCTTGATGAGCATGCCGCAAAACCTGCAACGGGCGGGCGCCCAGTTCCGCGCCGCCGGCACGTTTTAGACCGTCATCGCGTAATCGAGCCGTCACATAATCTTCCTAGGTCTGTCAGGGCTACCGGCGCATCCTGCCGGCCGATCAAGGAGGCTTGCATGACGATCCTGCTTCCACGCAAAAACATCCGTGGACTTTCCCGCAGGCGTTTTCTTTCCACCGCAGCGCTGACCGGCGCGGGCGCGCTCAGTACCATGGCGATGCCCTATCTCAGCCGCGCCGGCGACCGGCCGCAAATCACCCATGGCGTGCAATCCGGCGATGTCGGCGCCGACGGCGGGGTGGTGTGGGCACGCGCGGACCGGCCGTCGCAAATGATGGTCGAGGTCGCCACTACCGAATCATTTGGCAATGCGCAGGCTTTGCCGCCGATCGCCGCGCTGCCCGAGAGCGACTTCACCGCGAAAATGCTTTTGGAAAATCTTCCCGCCGGGCAGGATATATTCTACCGCGTCAGATTCCGCGACTTGTCGCACCCCGACATTTCGAGCGAGCCGGTGGTCGGCCGCTTCCGCACTGCGCCGGGCGACCGGCGCGACGTCAGTTTTGTCTGGGGCGGCGACGTCGCTGGACAGGGCTGGGGCATCAATCCCGACGAAGGCGGCATGTTCACCTTCGCCACCATGCGCAAGCATCGGCCGGATTTCCTGCTGCATTCCGGCGACACCATCTATGCCGACGGCATCATTGCATCCGAAGTGAAGCTGCCCGATGGCAAGCTCTGGAAGAACGTCACCATCCCGGAGAAAGCGAAAGTTGCCGAGACGCTCGACGAATTTCGCGCGGCGCATAAATATAATTTTCTCGACGATAACGTGCGCGCCTTCAACGCCGAAGTGCCGATCTTCGTGCAGTGGGACGACCACGAAGTCACCAACAACTGGTCGGCGTCGAAACAGCTGCCCGCTGCCTACAGGGAGCGCGACATCAATGTGCTCGCCGCGCGTGCGGCCCGCGCGTTCCACGAAATGTATCCGATGCGCGAAAGCATCATAGAGCCGGGCCGGGTCTACCGCACGCTGAGCTACGGCCCGCATCTCGATGTCTTCATGCTGGATGAGCGCAGCTATCGCGGTCCCAATGGTCCAAATCTGCAAACCGCCTATGGTCCCGACAGCTATTTTCTCGGGCCCGATCAGCTGTTGTGGCTGAAGCGCGCATTATTGAATTCGCGCGCCACCTGGAAGGTGATCGCCTCCGACATGCCGCTCAGCATCATCGTCTATGACGATGCGCCCAACAAAAAGGGCTCGGAAGCATTTGCGCAGGGCGACGGCCCGCCGCGCGGCCGCGAGCTCGAAATCGCCGACTTGCTGCGATTCATCAAGGCCTCGGGCGTCGCCAACACCGTGTGGCTGACGGCGGATGTGCACTACGCCGCCGCGCACTATTACAACCCCGACAAGGCGCAATTCCAGGATTTCGAGCCATTCTGGGAGTTCGTCTCCGGGCCGCTGCATGCCGGCACATTTGGACCGAACGAACTCGACAACACCTTTGGGCCCGAGCTGAAGTTCATCAAGGCGCCGGGGCTCGACAAGCAGAACCTGCCGCCCTCGGCCGGCATGCAGTTCTTCGGCCACGTCAAGATCGACGGTGCCACCGGCCAGATGACGGTGACGTTGCGCGATCGCGCCGACGTGGCGCTGTGGTCGACAACGCTCAATCCGAAGCCGGTGTAGCAACGGCGCAAATCCAAGGGCCGTGGACGGCGCCAGTCAGCGAGCGGCGCCGCCGCCGTCTGGCCGGCGTTTCAACAAGGCCCGCAGCGTGTCGGTCGAATAGGGTTTAGTCAGCGTTGGCGTGTGGGCGAACGCCGCCGGAAACGCGCCCGTGCTGCCGTAGCCGGTCACGAAGACAAAGGGAATCTTCAGCGTATCGAGCCGCTCGGCAATGGCGAAACTCTGTTCATGGACCAGCCCGACATCGAGCAGGGTAAAATCCGGTGCGCGATCGGCGATCATTTCAAGCGCCTTGGCCACGCTGGCCGCGCTCCGCACCGTCTTCACGCCGAAACCAAGAATCGTGTCCTCGAAGTCGAGCGCGATGATCGCGTCATCCTCAACGATCAGCACATCATCGGGCAGAGCGAGCGTACCGTCGGCAGGGCCGGGTTCCATGATATCGCTTGATAGGAGGGTCCCAAGATTGAATCCGGGGTAGCCTCGGACCGGGCCTGCCGTTTGCGCTCTGCTGCGGGGCGCGACCGGCTTCCCATCGACGAAACCATCACATATTGTTCCATATGTCTGTGCACTTGTGCACACAACATAGGGTCGTTATTGTCGTGATTGCAGAGGGGGCATTAGCGGATGATTGCGCGCGGAAATGTTCCCTACGGCACCAGTCGGCCCTACAACAATTTGTTGCGGCTGCTCAGCGCCGGCGATTTTGCGCTGATTGAGCCGCATCTCGCGCGCGAAGAGGCGGAAGCCGGCAATCTGCTCTATAATCCCGGCGACAATGTCGACACCGTCCACTTTCCGTGTGGACCGAGTCTTGCGTCTTTCATGGTACCGAACGAGGACGGCCGCGACGTCGAAACCATTCTGGTCGGCCGCGAAGGCGCCGTCGGCGGAATTGTCAGCCAGGGATATCTGCCGGCCTATACCCGCATCACGGTGAAATTCGGCGGACCATTCATGCGGCTGCAGGTCAGAAAACTGGAAGCGGCCAAACTAAAGTCAGCCACGCTGCGTAATGTGTTCGCTCGTTATGCCGATTGCCTGCTCGCCCAGATCTTTCAAGCGACGGCATGCAATGCGATCCATTCAATTGAGCAGCGCACCGCGAAATGGATCATCTCGGCGATGGAGCGTACCAACCGCGAGGACGTCGTGCCGCTCACGCATGAGCAGCTTGCGACGCTACTCGGGGTCGGCCGAAGCTATACCAGCCGCGTGATCCAGACCTTCAAGGCGGAAGGCGTGCTGGAGACCCGGCGCGGTTCGATCCTGATACGCAACCGCGAGGCTCTCCGCATCCGGGCCTGCCGTTGCAACGAATCCGTCAAAAACCACTTCGAGGAAGTGCTGCGCGGGGTATATCCCACGAAGGAGACCCAGAATCGCTGAAGCCGGCTTAATTCGGTTCGGAAAAATCAGCTAACCAAATCACAAACAACGCATTGTTTTCCGGCAATTCCTGACTATATTGCGGCGCAACGAGCAAGGTGTGCCCGGTCTTTTTGGCCGGGCTTCCTTTTTGGGCGCGCTGCGCCCTTTCGAATTCCAGGTTTTTGAGTGCGATCCGGAAAAGTGGGTCCCGGTTTTCCGGCGAGATCGCGCTTCCTACCATTGTACGACCCAGAAGAAGAGCTATGAAACTTCGCAACGTCGCCATTATCGCCCACGTCGACCACGGCAAGACCACGCTGGTCGATCGCCTGCTGCAGCAGTCCGGCACCTATCGCGACAACCAGCGCGTGGTCGAGCGCGCGATGGATTCCAACGATCTGGAGCGCGAGCGCGGCATCACCATTCTGGCCAAGGCGGCGTCGGTGCAGTGGAAGGACACCCGCATCAACATCGTCGATACGCCGGGCCACGCCGATTTCGGCGGCGAGGTCGAGCGCATCCTGAACATGGTGGACGGCGCGCTGGTGCTGGTGGACGCCGCCGAAGGTCCGCTGCCGCAAACCAAGTTCGTTGTGTCCAAGGCGCTGAAGGTTGGGCTGAAGCCGATCGTCGTCATCAACAAGGTCGACCGTCCCGACGCGCGGCCGACCGAAGTGATCAACGAGGTGTTCGACCTGTTTGCCGCACTCGACGCCAGCGAAGAGCAGCTCGATTTCCCAATCCTTTATGGTTCAGCCAAGCAGGGCTGGATGGCCGAAAGTCCGGAAGGCCCGAAAGACGCCGGCATGCAGCCGCTGTTCGACCTGATCCTGCGCCACGTCGCGCCGCCAAGCGTCGAAGACGGCCCGTTCCGCATGATCGGCACCATTCTGGAGGCCAATCCCTATCTCGGCCGCATCATCACCGGCCGCATCACCTCAGGCAGCATCAAGCCCAATCAGGCCGTCAAGGTGCTGGGCGGCGACGGCAGACTGATCGAGAACGGGCGGATTACAAAAATCATTGCGTTTCGCGGCATCGAGCGCACGCCGCTGGAAGAGGCCGAAGCCGGCGACATCGTCGCCATTGCCGGCCTCACCAAGGGCACCGTCGCCGATACATTCTGCGATCCTTCCGTCGATACGCCGTTGAAGGCGCAGCCGATCGATCCGCCGACGGTATCGATGTCGTTCATCGTCAACAACTCGCCGCTCGCCGGCACCGAAGGCGACAAGGTGACCAGCCGCATGATCCGCGACCGCCTGCTGCGCGAGGCCGAGGGCAATGTCGCGCTGCGCGTGACCGAAGCCGCCGACAAGGATTCCATGGAAGTCTCGGGCCGCGGCGAATTGCAGCTCGCCATCCTGATCGAGACCATGCGCCGGGAAGGCTTTGAACTGTCGGTATCGCGTCCGCGCGTCGTCTTGAAGAAGGACGAAGCGACCGGCGAGTGGCAGGAGCCGATCGAGGAGGTTGTGATCGACGTCGACGAGGAGCACTCCGGCGTCGTCGTGCAGAAGATGAGCGAGCGCAAGGCCGAGATGATCGAGATGCGCCCCTCCGGCGGCCATCGGTTGCGTCTGGTGTTTTACGCGCCCACGCGAGGCCTGATCGGCTATCAGGGAGAATTGCTCACCGACACCCGCGGCACCGCCATCATGAACCGCCTGTTCCACGGCTATGCGTCCTACAAGGGCGATATCCAGGGCCGCCGCAACGGCGTGTTGATCTCCAACGACCAGGGCGAGGCGGTGGCCTACGCCATGTTCAAGCTGGAGGACCGCGGCCCGATGATGATCGAGCCCGGATGGAAGGTCTACAAGGGCATGATCGTCGGCGAGCATACCCGCGACAACGATCTCGAGATCAATATCCTCAAGGGCAAGCAGCTCACCAATATCCGCACCACCTCAAAGGACGAAGCGGTGCGCCTGACCCCGCCGATCAAGATGACCCTGGAAAAGGCGCTGGCCTATATCGAGGACGACGAACTGGTCGAGGTCACCCCGAAGTCGATCCGGCTGCGCAAGAAGTTTCTCGACGCCAACGACCGCAAGCGCGCGGAAAAGGCCAAGGAAGCGGTGGCGTAACTCCACTCTAGCATCGTCATGGCCGGGCTTGTCCCGGCCATCCACGTCTTGGCGGATCATAACTCAAATCGCGTGTGCAATGGCTCGCGAACCAAACAAGAAATTCTGATCGGATGGCTGTGGCTTTTGCGCCGGGCATCCATATCTTGACCTCCGACAAAACATCGCAGACGAAGACGTGGATGGCCGGGACAAGCCCGGCCATGACGATGAAATAGACGACCTCATGTCCCTCCCTTCCGAAGTCGATGTCGCCATTATCGGCGCGGGCGCCGCTGGCCTCGGCGCGGCGCGGGCGCTGGAAAATTCCGGCCGCTCGGTGATCGTGCTGGAAGCGCGCGACCGCGTCGGCGGCCGGGCGCATACCGTCCAGGTGGCGCCTGACGTCACCTTCGACCTCGGCTGCGGCTGGCTGCATTCGGCCGACAAGAATTCGTTTGTCCAAATCGCCGAACATCTGAATTTCGAGATCAACGAGAACCTGCCCCCCTGGCGCGAGCGGGCCGTTGGCAACGCGTTTCCGCAAGCGGAGCGCGACAATTTTATCCGGGCGCTCGACGAATTCTATGATCGCGCCGAGGCAGCCGCCGAGGAGGCGCGCAACAATGGCCGCGATTGCGCCGCCAGCACCTTCCTCGAGCCCGGCAATCGCTGGAATCCGATGATCGATGCGATCTCGACCTACATCAACGGCGCCGAGCTCGATACCGTCTCGATCCTCGACATGGAGGCCTACGAGGACACCAACATCAATTGGCGGGTGCGCCGCGGCTTCGGCGCGCTGATGGCGGCGTACGGCGCGTCCTGCCCGCTCGCGTTCAGTTGCGAGGTGAGGCTGATCGATCATTCCGGAAAGCGCGTACGGATCGAAACCTCGCGAGGGGTGCTGACGGCGAGCAAGGTGATCGTCACCGTGCCGACCAATCTGATCGCCGATGAAGCGATCCGCTTTTTCCCCGCGCTGCCGGAAAAGGTCGATGCCGCGCGCGGCCTGCCGCTCGGGCTCGCCGACAAGGTCGTACTGGCGCTGGATGAACCGGAAGCGCTGCCGAAGGAAGGCAATCTGCGTGGCGCCACCATGCGCACCGCGATGGGCACCTATCATTTGCGCCCGTTCGGCCAGCCCTGCATCGAAGGTTTTTTCGGCGGCCGTTTTGCGAGGGAATTGGAAGACGCCGGCGAGGGCGCGCTGGCGGCGCAGGCGATCGACGAGATCGCAGGCTTCCTCGGCCACGACTACCGCCGCAAACTGAGGCCGCTCAGGGAATCGCGTTGGGCCCATGACCCGTTCGCGCGCGGCTCCTATTCGCACGCCCTGCCCGGCCACGCCGGCGCCCGCGCGCTGCTGGCGGCGCCGGTCGATGGCCGGCTGTTCTTTGCAGGT
>VAZH01000092.1 GCA_005884465.1 Alphaproteobacteria bacterium
ATTGCGGGTGCATGCCCCTTACATACATGTGGTGCGCCCATACGACGAAGCTGAGACCGCCGATTGCCACGATAGCCCAAACCATCATGCGGTAACCGAAGATGTTCTTTCGCGCGTGAGTGCTGATCAGATCGGAAACGATGCCGAAGGCCGGCAAGGCGACGATGTAGACTTCGGGATGGCCGAAGAACCAGAAAAGATGCTGGAACAGGATCGGGCTGCCACCACCATACTTCATCTGCTGGCCCATCTCGACCAGTGCGGGCATGAAGAAACTGGTTCCCAGGACCCGGTCGAACATCATCATCACCGAAGCAACGAACAGCGCCGGGAAGGCCAGCAGCGCCAGGACGGTGGCCGTGAAGATGCCCCATACCGTCAAAGGCAAACGCATCAACGTCATGCCGCGTGTGCGCCCCTGCAGCACCGTCACCACGTAATTCAGCCCGCCCATGGTGAAGCCGATAATGAACAGGATCAGCGAGGCCAGCATCAGAATGATGCCCCAGTCCTGCCCGGGGGTGCCGGACAGAATCGCCTGCGGTGGGTACAGCGTCCAGCCGGCGCCGGTAGGCCCGCCCGGCACGAAAAAGGCCGAGGCCAGCACCAGGACTGCGAGCAGGTAGACCCAGTAGCTCAGCATGTTCACATAGGGGAAAACCATGTCCCGGGCGCCGACCATCAGCGGGATAAGGTAGTTGCCGAAGCCTCCGAGGAACAATGCCGTGAGCAGGTAGATCACCATGATCATGCCGTGCATGGTGATGAACTGGAGGTATTGGTTCGCATCGATAAAGGAAAATGTGCCGGGGAATCCCAGTTGCAGTCGCATCAGCCACGACAGCACCAGCGCCACCAGCCCGATTGCCGACGCCGTGAGCGAGTACTGGATGGCGATGACTTTGGCGTCCTGCGAAAAGACATAGTGCGTCCACCAGCTTTTGGGGTGATAGAGCTCAACCTCCTCCACTTCGGCAGGCGGAATGTCTGCGATTGTGTCATACGGGACATCGACCATCGAAATGCCTCCTCGGTCGTTTCCATCAGCGGCGATGAGTTGGTCTCACGCGCCCGATCTATGTTCGCGGCGCGTTTTCCTACTTACCGCCAGATTTGTACGTCGCCCTCATAACGGCGCTTCGACCTGACAATTCCGCAAATGTCTGCTGCTTCGCCAGCCAGGCCTGATATTCACTCTCTTCTTCGACGATAACCTTGGCCCGCATCTGCGCGTGCGCCATGCCGCATAACTCGGCGCAGAGAACATCAAATGTTCCGGTTCGGATGGGCGTTATCCAGAAATAGGTGACCATGCCCGGAACCATATCCATCTTGGCCCGGAATTCGGGCACATAGAAATCGTGCAAGACATCGACCGAGCGGAGCAAAACCTTGACCGGCTTCCCGATCGGAAGGTGCAAATCGCCGCTTTCGATCACAACGTCGTCCTGGCCATGCGGGTCGTCGGGATTCAGGCCCATAGGGTTGTCGGAACTGACGGCGCGGACATCGGTTGTGCCCATCCGGCCATCCTTCCCCGGGAGGCGGAAGCTCCAGCGCCACTGCTGGCCCATGACCTCGATGTCGGTAGCCTCCGCCGGAACCGTGACGAACTGGTGCCAGACGAACAAGCCCGGTGCCAGCATGGCTCCAACGCCGATCGCGGTCCCTATTCCTATCGTGAGCCACCATTCGAGTTTTTTGTTTTCGGGCTCATAGGCTGCCTGCCTTCCCTCCTTGTGATGAAAGCGGAACACGCAATAGGCCATGAACGCGACGACCGCGAAGAAAACCGCCCCGGTGATCCAGAACGTTATGTTGATCGTGTCGTCGATATAGCGCCAGTTGGTGGCGATCGGCGTCCACCACCACGGACTATAGACGTGAAACAGCACCGAGCCGACCGCTACCAAAAGCAGTATGATTGCTACAGCCATCCCTCATTCATCCCCGCCGTTAAAGGCTGCGGATACGAATCAAAGGGCGGAGCTCACGCCTGTCGTGATGGCTGACTTCACATTCGCCATCGCCGTGTCTCTTGCCTCGCCCATTCAACCCGCGACATCAAAAACATGACACAGCACACGTTACACAGCTAATCTCATCGGAGCTAGGGGCGTTTGGAATTTTTAGATGCTACCCGTCGAGCCTGTCGTCAATAGATCAATAGAGAGGGAGTATGTCACGGCTTGGTCAGGCGGCCTGTTATCCCCAAGCCGCGCAAGCCTTCGAGCATCATTCGGCAGCAATCGTTTTGGTGATGCAGCGCACCAAACGTTTTGTGCGGAGCACAATTCACTCCACTCTTAGTGCTATTTTGCCTTAGTGCTATTTTGCTTCAATCACGCTAGACTCGCCAGACAGGTCGCGATTGGTTTCGTCCGGCGAATCTCCTTTTGAACTTGGTTTGCCGTACTCGGCTCGATCGCGATTTTCGCACATGAGGCGGATATGCGCGACTTAAGGGCGCGTCATTTTTGCCGCTGCGCCCACGAGCAAAGGAGACTGGGGCATGGCCACGCAGTATCCCGACAACGTCGAAAAACTTGAACCACAAGCGTCCGGTATCGCCAGCCCATTTGTCATTCGCAAAATCGGTCTACCCGACTTGAACGAGGCGCTGCGCCTGGGTTGGGAAGATTTCAAGGCCGTACCAAGTCACGCCATTATCCTGTGCGTGATCTATCCCGTTCTCGGTCTTGTTCTGTTCAGAATGGTCCTTGGCTATTCGGTGCTGCCGCTGCTGTTTCCGCTGGCCGCCGGTTTTACGTTGATCGGTCCTTTTGCCGCGCTCGGTCTCTACGAACTCAGCCGCCGCCGCCAGCGCGGCGAGGAAGCCGCCGCGTGGGATGCTGTACACGTGCTGCGCGCACCGTCTTTCGGCGCCATGCTCGAACTCGGCATCCTCCTGCTCGTTCTGTTCGTGACTTGGATCGCCGCCGCGGATGCTATCTACATTGCAACCTTCGGCCACGCTCCGGCTGCAAGCATCCCTGATTTCGCAACGCGCGTGTTGATGACGCCGCAAGGATGGTCGCTCATCATCGTCGGCTGCGGCGTCGGCTTCCTGTTCGCCGTCGTGGCCCTGTGCGTCAGTGTAGTGTCGTTTCCGTTGATGCTCGACCGGCATGCAACTGCGATAGACGCAATCCGGACGTCGCTGCAGGCTGTGAGGAAAAATCCAATTGCCATGGCCGCGTGGGGGCTGATTGTTGCGGTGCTGCTGGTGATCGGTTCGCTACCGTTCTTCGTCGGTCTCGCTATCGTTCTGCCAGTGCTCGGTCATGCCACCTGGCATCTTTATCGGAAGGTGGTTGAGCCGGATCCGAATCCTCCGCAACAACAACCCCGCCCGCCGAAAGGACACCGCTATGCGGCAGATTTCCCGGCTTCTCTCTTCCCGTGGAGCCGTGAGCGCAAGTGATGCGAGGCTTGTGGGCCGCGGCGGAGGTCCATCATGTCCATAGCTCCCACACTCCAGCGATACCAGCCTGCGAGCCATCACGCTTGACGGCTGGAGCGATTTGTTGATCCTTTGGGACAACAAACAGCCGGGAGGAAACCTTGTTCAAGATACGCCATCTGCTGCCGCTCGCGGCACTTGCGGCAGCATTGGGCTATGCCGTGCCGTCATCTGCTGAAACCATCATCGATGAATGGGCAACGGTAAAAGCGCCATCACCGCCCGAACTCAAAAGTGTTACACTTGATCCGAAGACCACCGCCATTCTTGTGGTTGATATGCTCAAGCAGACCTGCAACGAGCAGAGACGTCCGCGTTGCGTCGCCGCCATTCCGAAGATTGAAAAATTACTCGCTGCTGCACGCGCGAACGGCGTCACGGTGATCTACAGCCTGTTCCCCAGTCCATCGCCCGCGACGTTCCCTAATCCAGTCATTGGTGATTACGTTCCGGCGCTCGCGCCGAAAGGCGACGAGCCCGTTGTGACAGCGTATGTCGACAAGTTCATGCTCGGCGACAAGGACACTGGCCTTCAAAAGATCCTGAAGGACAAGGGGATCACGACCCTCGTTCCGGTTGGTACCACGCCGCATAATGGCGTCCTCTTCACGTCAGTCTTGGCCGCATTGCGTGGCTTTAACGTAGCCGTGCCGGTAGATGGAATGGCGGGTAATAACGCCTACGAGGATCAGATTGCGGCTTACACTTTGGCGAATTCGATCGTTTACAAGGTCACGCTGACCAGCATCGATATGGTCAAGTTTCAATGATCGCACAGTTCGTCTGTTGCCCCGTGCCGATCGGATTGAGTTTCGGAAAGCCGCGAGGTGGAAGTCCGCCAACGCTGTGTTCATAGCTTTCGCCGTGCTCGGACGTCTTGCTGACGGAATGCCGCAGCCCGCCGCTGCGCCCGCAGCCACACCCCGAATGCGATCACCACCGCACCCGCCAGGGCGAACCAGATGATGGCGTATTGCAAATGATCGTCCTTGAGATGGACCTCAAGCGGGCCGGGTCTCGGGATGCCGCTTGCGGGTACCGGCTGCTCCAGGTCGATATAGAACGGCGCAACCGGCCTGCCACCTTCGGTCCAGCCCAGCGCGCGCGCCATGGCAAGATGGTCCCGCGTGAACCACAGCCGTTTTGCTGGATTTTCGGGCGGCGTCAGCAGGTCCGCCGCTTCCGGAAAGCGGATGTAGCCGGTCAACGTCACCGGCCCCTTGGTGACGAGCCGCGCCACCGTGCGATCCTGTTGCTCGCGATCCTGCATCGTGTTTTGCACGAAGCCCGCATTGACCACGACCGTCTCTCCGCCTGGCAGACGCGCAGGCATGAACGCCCATGTGCCGGGGCTGGAAATATCCTCGCGAATCCCCGAGCCGGAACTGTAGACCATCGCATCCGGGCGGGATTCGTAAGTGGCCGCAAAACTGACGCGGCGGAATTCGTCTTTTGCCGGCGTGAGCGCGTTCCACTGCGAGGGCGAGGGCAGTGGTCCAGGTGCCGCCGCGAGGCGCTCGCTCAAGGCCGCGATCAAGGTATGCTTCTCGACCCGGCGCTGCAACTGCCACCCCCCAAGCCAAACCAACAGCGCCACCATCACGAGCGTGAACAAGCCGAAACCAGCGACGTTGTGCCGCCGCATCTTTGCCTCGATCATTTCGGTTCGCGATCGATCAGCCGGCCTTCTGCGGCCTTGTGATGGTACTGCAGCGCGATCAGGAGCGACTTCATCGAGCGCAGCGGCAACAGCGTGGTTGCCAGAATCAGCGGCAGCCAAAGCGCGGCGTGAAGCCAGAACGGCGGCTGGTATTTTATCTCGACGATCAGAGCGCAGCCGACGACGATGGCGCCGGCAATCATGATGATGAAAACCGCAGGGCCGTCGCCAGAGTCGATGAAGGCATAGTCGAGTCCGCAGGCTTCACAATTCGGCCGCAGGTTGAGGAATCCCGCATATAACTTGCCCCTGCCGCAACGCGGACATTTGCAGGCAAGCCCGCGCATCGCGCTCTTGGTCACCGTGGGTAGCGCCTGGTCCTGCATCGTTGTCTTCCGCATCTCGTGAAACAAAAGGGGCGGCCCTGCGACCGCCCCTTTGTAGCACAGTGGAGAGCGCGATCAGCAAAAGTGGAATCCGGTTTTGCGTCCGATCGCGCTCAAGAATAAAGAGTTATCAATGCGCGCCGTGCGCCATGGTTTCCGCTCCCTGCCCCCAGACATAGATGCAGATGAACAGGAACAGCCACACCACATCGACGAAATGCCAGTACCAGGCAGCGAATTCGAAGCCGAGATGCTGGGTCGGGGTGAAATGCCCGGCATAGGCGCGCGCCAGGCACACGATCAGGAACATGGTGCCGATCAGCACATGGAAGCCGTGGAAGCCGGTCGCCATGAAGAAGGTCGCGCCGTAGATATTGCCGGCGAAAGAGAACGCGGCATGGGCGTATTCATAGGCCTGCACGCAAGTAAAGCAGGCGCCAAGCGCAATCGTCAGGATCAAACCGTATTTCAGGCCCTGGCGATCGTTCTCCAATAGCGCGTGATGCGCCCAGGTCACCGTGGTGCCCGAGGTCAAGAGCAACAGCGTATTCAACAACGGCAGATGCCAGGGATCGAAGGTCTCAATGCCCTTGGGCGGCCAGACGCCGCCGAACAGCGCCTCGCGGGTGGCGTGAACCGGATCGGCCGGGAACAGCGCTGAGTTGAAGAAGGCCCAGAACCAGGCGACGAAGAACATCACCTCGGAGGCGATGAACAGGATCATGCCGTAGCGATGGCTGATCTGCACCACGCGGGTGTGATCGCCCTTGTACTGCGCCTCGCGGATCACATCGGTCCACCAGCCCGCCATGGTGTAGAGCACGCCGATGGTACCGATACCGAAAATGACCGGCGCCGCCGCGAACATATGATGCATCCAGGTGATCGCGCCAACCGCCATGATGAAGGCCGAGACGGCGCCGACGATCGGCCACGGGCTCGGATCGACGAGGTGGTAATCGTGGTGCTTGACTTGCGCCGTAGCCATTTCGGTCTCTCCGTTAGCGGTGCCGGTGGTACCCGGCACGTCTTCGTCTCAAAAATCAAATCCCGGGATCCTGGAACCCAGAGATCGCCAGGATCAAAGTTTCCCCTCGCGCTTGTCCGGCTCGCCCGCGGCCAATGGCCTCGGCGCCGGATCGCGCACGGGGTAGAAAGTATAGGAAAGCGTGATGCTGTTCAGCCCGTCATTATCGCTGTCTTTGACCAGCGCGGGGTCGACATAGAACACCACCGGCATCTCGCGTTTCTCGCCGGCCGCCATGGTCTGTTCGGTGAAGCAGAAACAGTTGATCTTCTGGAAATACGCGCCGACCGTCAGCGGCGCGACGTTATAGGCCGCCTGCCCGGTCGTGGTCCGCGCCGATTGATTGGTCACGGTGTAGAACACGGTGACGACTTCGCCGATCCTGACCTCGATTTCGGTCTGCTCCGGCTCGAATTTCCATGGCAGGCCGGCCGCGACATTGGCATCGAAGCGCACCGCGATCTTGCGCGCCAGCGGCGCCGATGACGGTGCCGAGGTCGCGACCTGCGTGGTGCCGTTGAAGCCGGTGGTGCGGCAAAACCAGTTGTAAAACGGCACGGCGGCATAGGACGCGCCGACCATCAGCACCACGACAAGACCGCAGATCGCCGCCACCGCCGCATCGCGACCAAGGCGTGCGGCCGCCTTAGGGCTTCTGGTCGGCGCTTGCGGCATCGTCGGCTCGTTCTCCATATCCATCACATCGGGCGCACTAGGACGGCCGGTCCCTTGACGAGGGTAACTGCGAAAAACAGCACGACCAGGACGCCGAGCGCCAGCGCGATGGCGATCGAACGCTCGCGGCGGCTTTTCTTCTGCGCCTCGGTGAGGACGATTCCATCTGGCTCCCGCTTGTCGTCCATTGCTTCGCCATGCGCCCCCTACCAGATCAACGGCGCGAGCGCGCGGGCGACGACCTCGAGCAGCAAGGTCGCGAACAGCGCAAACAGATAAAGAATCGAGAACGCAAACAGTTTTCGCGTGGCGCGCCGCGCTTCGGTTCCCTCGCGGCGGCAGTAGACGTTGACCGCGAGCGCCAACATGGCGGCGCCGAGAAGAAGCGAGGTCACGCCATAGACCGCGTCGAAATAGCCGAGCGGCCACGGCGCGAAGGCGACCGCGACCAGCACGATCGTATAAAGCAGGATCTGCAGTCGGGTCGCATCGGGGCCGGCGACAACGGGCAGCATCGGGACGCCTGCACGCGCATAGTCGTCGCTGCGAAACAGCGCCAGCGCCCAGAAATGCGGCGGGGTCCAGAAGAAGATGATCAAAAACAGCAGCAGCGGCTCGACCGACAGCGATCCGGTCGCCGCCGCCCACGCCACCACCGGCGGCAGCGCGCCCGCGGCGCCGCCGATCACGATGTTCTGCGCGGTCCAGCGCTTCAGCGCGATCGTGTAGATCACGACGTAGAAGAAGATCGTAAACGCGAGCAGCGCGCCGGCGAACCAGTTGACCAGGATGCCCAGCGTCATCACCGAGAAGAACGCCAGCGTCATGCCGAACGTCAGCGCTTCCGGCCGGGTGATGCGTCCACGCGGGATCGGCCGGTTGGCGGTGCGCGTCATCAGCGCGTCGATATCGCTTTCGTACCACATGTTCAGCGCGCCCGAGGCGCCGGCGCCGACCGCGATGCAAAGGATCGAGGTGAATGCCAGTACCGGGTGAAAGTGACCCGGCGCAAGCACGAGGCCGACCAGCGCGGTGAAGATCACCAGCGACATCACCCGCGGCTTCAACAGCGCGATGTAGTCGGCGACACCGGCCTCGGAAATCCGGGGCGACAGCTCGATGGCGCTGTGATCGACAACCGACAAGTTTGGTCTCGCTTCCCATAAAAGCGCGGCGCCGTCAGGCGCCTGACGCATTCTTAAATTTACTGCACGCGCGGCAGCACCTCGAACTGGTGGAACGGCGGCGGCGACGGCAGCGTCCATTCCAGCGTAGTGGCGCCGGCTCCCCACGGATTGTCCGCGGCCTGCTGCTTGCGCACGAACGCGTCGACCAGGCCCCAGATGAAGATCAGCACGCCGAACCCTGAAATGTAGGAGCCGATCGACGACACCAGATTCCACCCCGCAAACGCGTCGGGATAGTCGACGTAACGGCGCGGCATGCCGGAGAGGCCGAGGAAGTGCTGCGGGAAGAACACCAGGTTGACGCCGATGAAGGTGAACCAGAAGTGCAGCTTGCCGATGGTCTCCGAATACATGTAGCCGGACATTTTCGGGAACCAGTAGTACCAGCCGGCGAAGATCGCGAACACCGCGCCGAGCGACAGCACGTAGTGGAAGTGCGCGACGACGTAATAGGTATCCTGCAGCACGCGGTCGACGCCGGCGTTCGCCAGCACGACGCCGGTAACGCCGCCAAGCGTGAACAGGAAGATGAAGCCGATCGCCCACAGCATCGGCGTCTTGAACTCGATCTAGCCGCCCCACATGGCGGCGACGAAATAGGCCTGTGTCGCCGACGACATGCCGACCGTGTACATGTGGTGCGCCCACACCACGAAGCCGATGCCGCCGATCGCGACCATCGCATAGGCCATGCCGAGATAGCCGAACACCGGCTTCCGCGAGAAGGTCGAGACGATCTGGCTGATCATGCCGAAACCCGGAAGGATCAGGATGTAGACTTCGGGGTGACCGAAGAACCAGAACAGGTGCTGGAACAGCACCGGATCGCCGCCGCCGTCGGCGGCGAAGAAGGTGGTGCCG
>VAZH01000668.1 GCA_005884465.1 Alphaproteobacteria bacterium
CGCTGGACCTGACGCTGGATGCCGCCCAGCAATGGATGCAGCCCGAGCGTTGCCTCCACCGAGCCGATCTTCGCCGACGACGCCGCGATAATGTAGTCGCACGACAGCGCCAGTTCGAGGCCGCCGCCGAGGCAGACGCCGTGCACACTCGCAATCAGCGGGATCGGCAGCAATTCCATGAAGCGCAAGAACTCGACGCCGTTCAGGCGGCGGTTTTCACCGTCGCTGTCGCCGCTACCCTGCGCCACGCGCTTGTCGAAAATATCGAGATCGGCGCCGGCCGAAAAATGCCGAAGGCCGCTGCGCAGCACGATGGCGCGGCTGCCGGCGTCTCGCGCGCCTTCGATCTGTTCGACGATGGCATTGATGAGCTTTGGTCCCAGCAGATTGTAGGGCCGATAGACCATGGTCAGTACGGAAATATTGCCGCGCTGCTCGCGCACAACCAATGCATCCTCGGACACGACATACCTCCATTTTTCAGCGCAGCCCTGCGCAACGGTTTATTTATTCCGGGCAGCGTACAACATGACTTGCAAAATGCAAGTCACGTTTGCAGTCCCACGGCGAATTAAATTATGATCGTCATTTAACCCAGCGACATCAGCGACTTGCGCGAGTCGCATGGGTTGGCGGCAAGCCCCCACCGCCAAAATCAGATTTTGCGTGCGTGCTCTTTCCGGAAATGGGTCAAGCGCCACCGCACCAGTTCATCGGCTCCCGGACCCTCTTGCGGCGACAAGTCTTCCGTCCGGATGCGTTGCCCGGTCTCCTTGTCGACCATGGCAAGCTTCACCGCGTTTCCGGTTTTTCGATTGACAAATTCAAGCGGCGGCCCTGCGTTTCCGGAAACCGCCCATTTATCTCCTACCTGCGCCAGTGCCTGCAGCAGAAGAATGGTGTCCCTGCCCTTTCGGGTCAGGACGTATTCGTATCGCTCGGGATTGACCTGGTAGCGCTGCCGCTCGATCAATTCGTTGTCTTCGAGATGCTTCAACCGATCGGACAGAGTGGCGTTGGTCACTCCGGTGGACCGGCGCAGGTCCTCGTATCTGCGCAGCCCGAGCGACAGGTCGCGCAGAATCAGCACCGCCCAACGGTCGCCGATCGCCTCCAGGACGCCGGCTATCGAGCATGCCATCCCATCAAAGCTCTTTGACCGCATAAAGTGCTTGCCTCCTAGTCACTCTTATCACTAGAGTGGGAGGGGCGGAAATAGCGAGGCCAGGGAATTCAGGGACAATGAGCATGAGCGAGCTTCGCGACCTGGTGATCGATGCGCATGGTGGAATCGAGCGCTGGAATAAAGTGAAAGCCATCGAAGGTGACATGTCCATCACCGGCGCGATGTGGGCACGAAAGGGCTGGCCCGACGCCCTCGAAGCCGTTCACGTCACGGCCGACACCAGAAACCAATGGATCAGCTATCGGCCCTTTATCAGCGAAGGCACATGCAGCGTATGCACTCCGGACCGGACCCTCATCGAAACGCAGGACGGAAAGCCCATCAAGGACCGCAAGAATCCCCGCGCTGCCTTTGACGGCCATACCGTCGAAACTCCGTGGGACGATTTGAATCTCGCCTATTTCAGCGGCTACGCGATGTGGAATTACCTCAATGCGCCTTTCATCTTTGCCCTGTCCGGGTTCAAGACGGAAGAGATCGAGCCGTGGCTTGATAACGGCGAAAAACGCCGGCGGCTCAAGGTCGTGTTTCCGGACCACATTGCAACGCACTGCCCGGAACAGATTTTCCACGTTAATGGCGATGGCCTGATTTGCCGTATGGATTACAGCGCGCCGGTCGCCGGCGGTGCACCCACCGCGCATTACCTGTCCGAGCACAAGGATTTTTCCGGAATCATGATCGCTACGAAGCGGCGGGCCCTCCGCAGAAAGGCGGACGGCACCGCGATTCCCGATCCGGTGTTTGTTGCAATTGATATCACCGACATCCGCCTCTCATAAGCGGACGTCCCATTTCGCGGCTCGCGATCGGAGGAACGAATGATCGATACCGATGAAAAGCACCACGTGGTGACCATCAACGTCAATGGCGTCAGTCAGACCGCTTCGGTCGAAGCACGAAAGCTGCTGGTCCATCTGTTGCGAGACGATCTCGGCCTTACAGGAACCCATGTCGGTTGCGATACGTCGCAATGCGGCGCCTGCACCGTCGATATCGACGGGCAGGCCGTCAAATCCTGTACGGTGCTTGCCGTGATGGCGGATGGATCGTCGGTCACGACCATCGAAGGTCTGGCGCCGCGCGGTGGCGCACTGCATCCGATACAGGCGGCTTTCCATGAGCACCACGCGTTGCAATGCGGCTTCTGCACGGCGGGGATGATCATGAGCGTCCGCCAGTTGCTCAAGCAAAACCCGCATCCGACCGAGAGTGAAATCCGTCACAACCTTGCCGGCAACATCTGCCGCT
>VAZH01000093.1 GCA_005884465.1 Alphaproteobacteria bacterium
CTTTCTCAACAACGTGTCCGTCTCGATCGGCAGCGTGATCAAGCCTGCCGGCATGGAAAACGCACAGGGCATCATCTCGTCGGCTTACCTCAAGGACCCAACGGATCCGCAATGGAAGGACGATGCGGGAATGAAGGCCTGGAATGAATTCCTGGACAAATACTTCCCGGAGGCAAATCGCACGGATGCTTCGGTTATTTACGGCTACACAGTTGCCCAAACGTTGGTCCACGTATTGAAGCAGTGTGGCGACGATCTCACGCGCGAGAACGTCATGAGGCAGGCGGCCAACATAAGAGGGCTTGAACTCGGTGGCCTGCTGCCCGGAGTCAAGGTCGATACCAGCCCCACCGACTTTGCCCCGCTTTCCCAGCTTCAGTTGATGAGGTTCAAGGGCGAAACCTGGGAGCGGTTCGGCGACGTCATCAGCGCCGACGTCGGCGGCTGACCGTTTGTGCCCCGGATGCTGAGCAGCACGCCACGCTTGTGGCGTGGTGCGCCGCTGATCCGGGGCCCAACCTTCACACGGTGTCGTTGTGGGTCCCGGCTCTGCGGTGCACCGTGAAGTACGCTGCACCGTGTCCGGGACAAAATGCATCGTTCACCCCCGCAGGACCCTGCGGGGGTTTTCTTTTGCCGGAATCGGATGGATAACCGGCATCGCATGCCCCTCGAATCCCGTGAAGCCATGACCGACAGACGCCCTCTCCTGCGCGCGATTTTCGACGCCGCAGTTGCCGCCGCCCATCCCGACGTCGTGCTATCGGCGCATCTGCGTCCCGTGCCGAAGGGCCGCATCATCTGTGTTGCGGCGGGAAAGGGCGCCGCCGCGATGGCCGCAGCCGCGGAGCGGCATTATCTCGATGCACTGGAACTGGACCCGGAGCGGCTCCTGGGCGTTGCGACCACCCGCCACGGCCATGGCGTGCCGACGCGACGGATCAGGGTGATCGAAGCCGGTCATCCGGTGCCCGACGAGGCCGGACTGAAGGGCGCGGAGCAAAGTTTGCGACTGGCACAGGATGCCGGTAACGACGATCTCCTGCTGGTGTTGTTGTCGGGCGGCGGCTCCGCGAACTGGATCGCGCCGGCCGAGGGCGTATCGTTCGCGCAGAAACAACTCCTGACCCGGGCGCTGTTGCGCTCGGGCGCGCCGATCGGCGAGGTCAACACGGTGCGCAAGCACCTGTCGCGGATCAAGGGCGGCCGGCTCGCGCGCGCCGGCAAGCCGGCCGAAATCGTCACGCTGGCGATTTCGGACGTTCCGCGCGACGATCCGTCCGCAATCGCGTCGGGACCGACGGTGCCGGATCCGACGACGCTTTCGGATGCACGCGCCATCGTCGCGAAATATGGACTTAAGGTCGACAACGCCGTCCGCCGCGCGCTCGACGACCCCAAAAACGAGAGCTGCAAGCCTGGCGATGACGCGTTTGCGCGCGCGCAATTCGAGCTGATCGCGCGGCCCAAGACTTCACTCGACGCTGCGATCAGGAAAGCAAGGGACGCCGGCTACGAGATCGTCGATCTCGGCGCCGACCTCGAAGGCGAGGCCCGCAGCGTCGCCGCCGATCACGCGCGACTCGCGTTGGAGGCGCGCGCCGCGGGCAAGCGCGTTGCGGTCCTGTCCGGCGGCGAACTCACGGTGACCGTGCGTGGCAACGGGCGTGGCGGTCCCAACCAGGAATACGCGCTGGCGCTGGCTGGGCACCTGCGAGACACGCCCAGCATTTCGGCGTTGGCGGCAGATACCGACGGCGCCGACGGCGGCGCGGGCAGTGCCGCCGATCCCGCCGGCGCGATGATCGATCACAGCACCTTTGCGAAGATGACATCGCTTGGCCTCGACCCAGGTGCCTATCTCGACAACAACGACGCCACGGCCTTCTTCGCCGCGACCGGCGATCTGCTAAAGACCGGCCCAACGCTCACCAACGTCAACGACATCAGGGTGATTCTGGTGGATGGGGTGTGAGGCACGCAGAACGTCCGGTGTCCCGGACGCGGTGCGGCGTGCTTCACGCTGCTCCGCAGCGCCGGGGCCTACCGTCCACCCGCCGGACTACGGACCCCGGATCAGCAGCGCGCACCACGCCGTAAGGGCGGCGCGCTGCGCAGCATCCGGGGCACGTCACCTCGGAGAGCCCTTAAATTGTTAACCCTTTATTGAGCGAATTCTAAAGAACCTGCCGAAAATAGTGACATTTCAAGCGGGCAATTGACCAGCTTTGGCCTCTAATAACGTGCTCACCCCATTCTCGGAGCGCCGTGAACTCACGAATTGCGGCTGGGGAACGCCAATGAAGGATTCTATCGAGCGTGCCAGCGATCCAGAGCCGGTTCAGCGAACCCGGCTTCTTGAGCAAGCCTTCAACAATCTGTCGCTCGGACTCATCATCTGCGACAACAAGTATGAGGTCGTGGTCTGCAACAAGCGGTACATGGAAATCTATGGGCTTTCATCCGAGCAGGTAAAGCCCGGCACTCCGGTCCGTGAACTGATCCAGCACCGATTTAATTTGGGATTCAAGGTGCTTTCAAAGCCCGATGAGTATATCCGGGCGCGCACTGGAAACGCCGTCGTTCCCGGCACGACCGTGCATCAATACACCGACGGCCGGATCATTTCCTATACAGTTTATCCGCTGCCCGACGGCGGCGCGATGGCCACGCACGAGGATATCACTGCCCGGGAGCAAATCAGGGCTCGTTTGAAAAAGCAGTACGAGCTCGGCAAGCAGCAGGAAGAGGCCTTGCGGATCCGAAATCTGCAATTCGACAGCGCGATCAACAACATGTCGCATGGATTATGTTTCTTCGATCCAGCGCATCGCTTGATCGTATGCAACGACCGCTATGTCGAGATGTATGATCTTCCTCGCGACCGCATCGGTCCCGGTATCTCGCTGGCCGAAATCGTCGACATGCGTTTCGAAGCGGGAAGCTTTCCCGCGATGTCCAAAGAGGAATACCTCCACTGGCGCGCCAAGGTTGCCGTATCTGCCGAACCCACCGACAGTGTCATCGAACTGCGAAACGGGCGCACCTTCAAGATTCGCCACCGGCCGATGCCCGACGGCGGCTGGGTTGCCACCCATGAAGACATCACCGAGCAGCGGCAATCCGAGGTCAAGATCGAATATATGGCCCACCACGACTCGCTCACCGATCTCGCCAATCGGGTGTTGCTGAACGAGCGGCTCGAACAGGCGTTGGGCCACCGGATTCACCGCGAGGAAATAGTGGCGGTGCACCACCTTGATCTCGATCAGTTCAAGGCCGTGAACGATACCTTTGGCCATCTCGCCGGCGACAAGCTCTTGAAGATCGTCGCGGGGCGGTTGCGCGGGTTGGTGCGCGACACCGACACGATCGCACGGATGGGCGGGGATGAATTCGTCATCGTGCAAGGGCCCATCCGGGATCCCGCCGAGGCAACCTCTCTGGCGCAACGCATCATCGCGCTGATAAGCGAGCCCTATGACCTTGACGGCCATCAGGCGGTCATCGGCGCCAGCATCGGCATTGCGGTCGGTCCGGGCGATGGATTGAGACCCGACAAGCTGTTGCGGAATGCCGACCTTGCGCTGTACCGGGCGAAAGGCGACGGACGCGGCACATTCCGCTTTTTTGAGCCGGCGATGGACCAGCAAATGCAAGCCCGCCGCATCATGGAGCAGGACCTGCGCAAGGCGCTGGCTGCCGGCGAGTTCGAGCTGTACTACCAGCCGGTAGTAAATCTCGCGAGCAACGAAATCAGCGGATTCGAGGCCCTGATCCGCTGGAATCATCCAGAAAAAGGAATGGTCGCTCCCGCCACATTCATTCCGCTGGCCGAAGAGATCGGCTTTATCGTTGCGATCGGGGAATGGGTGATCAGGCAGGCATGTAGCACCGCAGCCAAATGGCCGGGAGATCTCCACGTCGCCGTCAATATTTCAGCGGCTCAATTCCGTAGCCCAGGCCTGATGCAGGTGATCGTTGGTGCACTCGCCACCTCCGGCTTGCACCCGACGCGGCTGGAGATCGAAATTACCGAAACTGTCCTGCTGCAGAACAAGGAAACGACCCTTGAGCTGCTTCATCAGCTGCGCGCGCTCGGCGTTCGGATTGCCATGGACGATTTCGGCACCGGCTATTCCTCGCTCACCTATCTGCAGTGCTTTCCGTTCGACAAGATCAAGATCGACCGGTCGTTCGTCAAGGACATCACGGAAAACACCGGCTCGCTCAATATCGTGCGGGCGGTCGCGGCGCTCGCGAATGGAATGGGCATGACCGCGACCGCCGAAGGCGTCGAAACCTCAGAACAGCTCGACAAGATTACATCCGAAGGCTGCACCGAGATGCAGGGATATTTGTTCAGCAAGCCGCTGCCCGCAGCCGAGATCGAGCGGCTGTTCCTGTCGGGGCGCGAGCCGCGAAAGGCTCCCGGCCGCATCGTCGCGGCCTGATCGCGGCCAGGGCTTCCCAACCCACGGATTACCGTCATCCTGAGGAGCCGCGCAACTTCGCGCGGCGTCTCGAAGGATGGCCGCGTGCACGCGCGCTTGTCATCCTTCGAGGCTCGCCGCAAGTGCAGCTCGCACCTCAGGATGACGGCTGGGCACACTGAATGACGGCGTTATTCAAAACTCTTTTGCGATCGTGGCCAGCATCGCGAGCAGCGCGGCGCGGTTGGCGGGCCCCAGCAACTCGTTGAGACGTGCTTCGTGCTTGGCGGCGACCAGCTTCTTGGCGCGCGCCAGCACCGCCCGGCCCTTGTCGGTCAGGACAAGAATATGGGAGCGCCGATCGTTGGTCGAACGAATCCGCGCGCAGAGATCACGGCTTTCCAGGCCATCGAGCATCGCCACGAAATTCGGCCGCAAGATGCCAAGCGTATTGGCGATCTCGGTCTGGTTGCGCCCCGGATTCTTGTCGAGCAGCATCAGAACCGAGAACTGCGCCGGGGTCAGTTGCAGCGGCGCGACGCAGCGCAGAAAATCCTCGAAGATTTTCAGTTGCGCGCGCTTGAGCGCGTAGCCCAGATGCTCGGACAATTCACCGAGCTGCAGCGCGGTGCTTTCCACGGCAGCGGCGGCAGGCTCCTTGCGGGCGGGACGGGACGCCTTGGCGGCATTGATGGGGGCGGCTTTGGAAACGGTCATCGCTTGGTGCTCTCAATCCCGGTAGGCTGAAAAGCGCAGCCGAACCCCCGGGGGACTTGATTATAATTCATAACCGTTATATGTTATACATATTGGTGGAATTTTTCAACTGCCATAATGGACGGTCGGACGGCCTTCGGACCGCGATCGGCCCGATATAAGGGAGCGCCCGGCCTTGAACACGACGATCATGCTGTTCCTGGTCCAGGACGGCATTACCAACGGCGCGATCTATGCGTTGCTCGGCCTTGCGCTGGTGCTGGTCTTCGCCGTTACCCGCGTAATCCTGATTCCGCAAGGCGAATTTGTCACCTACGGCGCGCTGACCTATGCCTCGCTCTCTGCAGGCCAGATGCCGGGCACCGTCCGGCTGGCGCTGGCGATGGGGGTCGTGGCATTTGGCCTCGACCTGTTCGCCGGCCGCAGATCGCTGCATCCCAGGCTCGTCGGGCGAGCGTTCGCGGTCAATATCTGCCTGCCCGCGATCATCTTCGCCCTGACCTACTGGCTCGCCGGCCGCCACCCCCCGATCGCCATCAATATCGCGCTGTCGCTTCTGATCGTGGCGGCGATCGGATTGTTTCTCTATCGCATCGCGTTTCAACCGCTTGCCCATACCTCGGTGCTGGTGCTCCTGATCGCTTCGGTCGGCTGCCATCTGGCGCTGCAAGGCTTTGGCCTGGTGTTTTTCGGCGCCGAGGGCCAGCGCGGCCCGACGATTGCGGATGCTGCCTTCACCATCGGTCCGCTGCGCTTCACCGGCCAGAGCATCGCGGTCTATGCGATAACCATCGCCTTCATCGTCGGCCTCTGGCTGTTTTTCGGCTTTACCCTCTACGGCAAGGCGCTGCGCGCTACCGCAGTCAACCGCTTGGGCGCGCGTCTCGTCGGCATCAGGACCACGCTGTCGGGACAGATTGCATTCCTTCTGGCCTCGGTGATCGGAGCGATCTCGGGAATCCTGATCGTACCGATCACGACACTTTATTACGACACCGGATTCCTGATCGGCCTGAAAGGTTTTATCGCCGCGATCATCGGCGGGCTGGTGAGCTATCCCCTCACTGCGGTCGCGGCGCTGCTGGTCGGATCCGTCGAAGCCTTTTCCTCGTTCTATGCCAGCAATTTCAAGGAGGTCATCGTTTTCACGCTGATCATTCCGGTTCTGCTGCTGCGCTCGCTGGCGGCGCCGGCGGTGGAAGAAGAGAAGGATTGATCGCGATGCCGCAACGGTTGCCCATCA
>VAZH01000669.1 GCA_005884465.1 Alphaproteobacteria bacterium
TGATCTGACGTGATTGCGCAGTGGTGCAAACACCGGTGTTTGCACCGGTGCAAGAGACGGTGCAATGGCAAGTATCGAGGTGCTGGCCGGTGCTGAGCGGCGGCGACGGTGGAGCGTCGAGCAGAAGCAGGTGATTGTAGCGGCGGCGTTCGGGTCTGGTGCGGTGGTTCGGGATGTAGCGCGTCAGGCCGACGTGACGCCGAGCCTGATCTACCGCTGGCGCCGGGATCTGCGGGCCGCGGCGAACGGCTTTGCTCAGGTGCTGGTGGCGCCGACCGGCGATGGTGTCGCCGTACCGTCTGTGCCGGCAATCGAGATCGAATTGGCGGGCAACGCCCGTGTCCGGATCCCGGCTTCGGTGTCGCCCGCTTTGGCGGCCGCTGTCGTCGAGGCGCTGGCGCGGCGATGATCCCGGTTCCCTCTGGAGTTCGGGTGTGGCTGGCGGTCGGCCGGACCGACATGCGCAAAGGCATGAACGGGCTAGCACTGCAGGTCCAGCATGCGTTGGGCCGCGACCCGCATGCGGGCGATCTTTACGTCTTCAGGGGAGCCAGAGCTGACCTGCTTAAGATCGTCTGGCACGACGGCGTTGGCATGTCGCTGTACGCCAAACGGTTGGAGCGCGGTCGGTTTATCTGGCCGTCTCCGGCTGACGGGGTGGTCGCGATCAGCGCGGCGCAGTTGGCCTACATGCTTGACGGGATCGACTGGCGGAACCCGGTTTTCACCTGGCGGCCGGAGCTGGCCGGCTGAGGCCTGCCACTGACCAGATCAGGGGCTGCGGCCTTTTGACTCACCTTATAGTTGAGAGGGGATTGGCGGTCCGTGATGTGGCAGAATCGGGCGCATGTCGACGCTCATTTCGCTCCCAACGGACCTTGCCGAGGCGCACGCGCTGATCCTTCGGCAACGCGCAGAACTGGCCGTGGTCGAGGCCCGCGCATCGGGTGCCGAGGCGATGATCGCGCATCTGAAGCTGATGATCGCCAAACTCCGGCGCAGGCAGTACGGCCAGTCTTCCGAACGCGGTCGCAAGGTGCTCGACCAGTTGGAGTTGCAGCTCGAGGAACTGGAAGCCGATGCGAGCGAGAGCGCGGTAGCGGCCGAGGAGAAGGCGGCCGGCGCTGTCGTGAACAGCTTTACCCGCCGTCGGCCGGCGCGCGCACCCTT
This sequence comes from Alphaproteobacteria bacterium, assembly GCA_005884465.1. Taxonomy (GTDB): domain Bacteria; phylum Pseudomonadota; class Alphaproteobacteria; order Rhizobiales; family Xanthobacteraceae; genus Bradyrhizobium. The sequence continues at coordinate 1,171 of VAZH01000669.1, forward strand.
ACCGGCCCATCTGCCGCGCGAGCGGGTCATAATCCCGGCTCCGTGCGCGTGCCCGGCCTGCGGCGGGCGGCTGGTCAAGCTCGGCGAGGACATCACTGAGACGCTGGAGGTCGTGCCGCGCCAATGGAAGGTAATCCAGACGGTACGGGAGAAGTTCAGCTGCCGGTCTTGCGAGAAAATCACCCAGCCGCCGGCGCCGTTCCACGCCATCGCCCGCGCTCGCGCCGGAGCGAGCCTATTGGCGATGATCCTCTACGCCAAGTTCGGCCAGCATCAGCCACTCAATCGGCAAAGTGACGTCTACGCCCGCGAAGGCATCGAGCTGGACGTGTCGACCTTGGCCGACTGGGTGGGGGCGTGCAGCGCCGCGCTGGCGCCCCTGGTCGAGCTGATCCGCCGCCATGTGCTTGCCGCCGACCGGATCCACGGCGACGATACCACCGTGCCGGTGCTGGCGCCGAACAAGACCGTGACGGGGCGGCTGTGGACCTACGTCCGCGATGACCGGCCGTTTGGCGGCAGCGATCCGCCGGCCGCCCTATTTTGCTACTCGCGCGACCGCGGTGGCGAGCATCCGCGCCGGCATCTCGCGGGCTGGGCCGGCATCCTGCAGGCCGATGCCTATGCCGGCTTCAATGATCTCTACGAGGCCAAGCGACGACCCGGCCCGATCACCCAAGCCGCTTGCTGGGCCCATGGCCGGCGAAAGTTCTTCGTGCTGGCCGATCTGAAGCAGGCGCCGTTGGCGACCGAGGCGGTCCGCCACATCGATGAGATCTTCGCCATCGAGCGTGAGATCAACGGTACCGCGTCCGAGCAGCGGCGTGTCGCCCGACAGGAACGGATCAGGCCGCTGGTTGCCGCACTGGAAGGCTGGATGCGCACTGAGCGCGCCCGGCTGTCGCGCCATGCGGACACTGCCAAGGCCATCGACTACATGTTGAAGCGCTGGCCCGCGTTCACTGGCTTTCTCGACGACGGCCGGATCTGCCTCAGCAATAACGCCGCCGAGCGGGCGCTGCGCGGAATTGCCATCGGTCGCCGGGCTTGGCTCTTCGCCGGCTCCGATCGGGGTGGCGAGCGTGCCGCCGCGATGTTCACCCTGATCGAGAGCGCCAAGTTGAACGGGGTCGACCCGCAGGCTTGGCTTGCCGACGTCCTCCACCGCATCGCCGATCACCCAGCCCTGCGACTGCACGAGCTTCTCCCCTGGCATTGGAAAAAGCCCGTAAATCACGCCGTCG
>VAZH01000094.1 GCA_005884465.1 Alphaproteobacteria bacterium
TTTGATATCCGGCATTCCGTTCAGCGTGTCCGCCGCGATCGGGTTTATCGCGCTGTTCGGCGTCGCGGTGATGGACGGCATCATTATCCTGTCGCAATACAATCAACTGATCGATGAAGGCTTCGACCGGGTGCGGGCCGTGATCCGCACCGGCGAACTTCAGCTTCGGCCGGTGCTGATGACTTGCATCGTCGCCGGCGTCGGGCTGTTGCCGGCGGCCATGTCAGCGGGCATCGGATCGCAGGTGCAAAAGCCCTTGGCGGTGGTGGTGGTCACTGGCATGTTGCTGGCGCCGCTGGTCATACTGGTGACGCTGCCGGTGCTGATCGAATTTTTCTCGCGCCGGTATCCGCCAGGCCGGTGATTGGCCAAGTCTATGTGGCTAACTTCACCATCACCACGACGCCGCTCGACCAATCAATGTAGATACGGCGAAAGTCCTGCCGCGCGGCAAGCGCCTCCATGAGAGGCGGAATCTTCGCCGCATGCTCCGGAGGCCACATTGGATGGGGCTTGGTATCGTCGCAGATATAAATTCCGCCCGGGCGCAACAAGGCGAGCATTTCGTCAAGCAGGACATGCTTGCCGACGCCGCCATCGGCGAACACGAGGTCCAGGGAATTCGGCGGCTCGCGCTGCACCGTCGCCCTGGCGTCCTCGGTGAGGATTGTCAGCCTGGGGTCTCTTCCCAGATGCGATCGAGCGATGGCCTGAGTTACGGGATTGATATCGACCGTGAGCAACTGTGCCGTGGCCTCCATGCCGTCCAGCAACCAGCAGGTTCCCACACCAGTCCCGGTGCCGACTTCGAGCAGCCGGCCGCCGGGTTTCAAGCTGGCCATGACCCGCAGCAGGGCACCGACTGGCGGCCAGCACCAGCTCTGAAAGCCGATCTCGCGGGTCTCGGCCATGATGGCTTCGAGCGCCTTCGGCGGGGGCTGAAACGCGCTCTCATCCATGTCAGAACCTGTAAAGCCGCGCCGGATTGTCGACCAGGATCTTTTTGCGGACCGCCGCATCCGGCGCCCATATTGGAAGCTGATTGAGCAGACGGCCGTCGTCGATCTGAAACAGCGGAGTGACCTCGGTCGGCTTGCGGCCGGGCGGCGTCACCGAGTCCGGATGCGGCCAATCCGTGCCCCAAAGGATACGGTCGGAATTCGCGGCGATCAGCGCGCGGGCAAGTGGCGCGCAGTCGGAGTAGTCGGGGGCCAGTTTTGACGACCGATAGGGGCCGGAGATTTTCACATAGGCCTTGCCGGACCGCACCAGTTCCGTGAGGTCGGCGAAGCCCGGCTGCTCCGGACCGAGCGCGCCCTGCGCGCCGCCGAAATGATCAAACACGAGAGGCACCGGGGATGCGGCGACGAGATCCTTGATCGCGGCGATCATCGCCAGATTGGTGTACATCTGGATATGCCAGTTGCGGTTCTTGACGCGCTCGATCCCAGCTTGGAGGCGCTGCCGTCCGACGTTTGGATCGTTGGTGCCGCCGGTTGCGAGATTGAGCCGGATGCCGCGAACGCCCGCCTCGTACATGGCGTCCAGATCACTCTCCGGCGTCTTGTCGTCGATCACGACGACGCCGCGCGCGGTCGCGCCGCGCGCCTTCATGCCGAACAGTGTCGAGGAATTGTCGGGACCATAAACGCTCGGTGTCACGATCACGACGCGCTCGATGCGTAGCGCCTTGTGCAGTGCCGTCATTTCTTCGGGCGACGCCAGTTCTGGGGTATAGACACGTCCCGAAAAGAACGGAAATTTTTCGGGGTCGCCGTCAATATGGGTGTGGCAATCGCAGGCGCCGGGTGGGACGTCGAAATTCACCGGCGTCGATGGCTGTGCTGCTGTCGCAAAGACGAGTCTGTCGGGCATAGTCATTCCAGCCGCGATGGAGACAAGCAAAACACTGCGTCGCGTCAACATTGGTTTCTCCCTGGTTGAGTTTTTCGGGCGGCTGATTTGCACTTCGGGAGAGAATAGCACATTGCGCCGCGAACGCATGTGCCGTGCGTACCAACAAGGCGGCCTTCTATCGCCCCGATGGCGTACGCAGGCCGTGCCAGGCGTCGCGCACCTGATGATAGTGCACCTCGGGGAGATAGTCCGGCGTATTGAGCACCAGGGTCTTGACGTCGAGCCTGCCGATGGCGCTGAGCAGTGTGTAGGAGGCGATCACGCGATCGCGCTGCGCGCCGATCAGCCGCGCCTTGGCCGAGATCAGATCCTGCTGCGAGTTCAGCACGTCGACCGTGGTGCGCTGGCCGCCCTGCGCCTCCTTGCGCACGCCCTCCAGCGCGACGCCAGCGGCACGCACCTCGGATTCCGAAGCCGCCACCGCGATCTTGGCGCCTTCATTGGCGACCCAGGCGCCGATCGCCGCGGTGCGGGCCTGATTGCGGACCTGATCGAGCACCAAACGGCTTTGTGCGGCCAATTCCTTGGCCTGCCGGGTCTGCGCCGCCGCGGTGCCGCCATCGTAGATTGGCGCGTTCATCTGGGCGATCACGGAGGCCTGATCGGTCCTGAAGGTACTGAGCGTGGGATCGGCCTCGCTGGCATGGCTGGCGCTGCCTTGCACGGTGATGCTGGGTAGCAGGCTGCTCTCGGCAACATGGATGGTGGTCGAGGCGACGTCGACGTCGAACCCTGCGGCAAGGACGGCCGGATGCTCCTTGAAGGCCATCGCGGTGGCGTCGTCGCGGCTGCGCGGCAAATAGCGGTCCACGGGCTCGGGGGGCCGCAATTGGCCCGGCGGGTTGCCGATCACCTGAGTATAGGTCGCCCGGCTGATGGCGAGATTGACTTCGGCGGCATTCAGATCCGCCTGGCCGCGGCTGAGCCGCGCTTCAGCCTGCGCGGTGTCGGTCGGAGTTACGTCGCCGGCATTGAGACGCCGTTGGGTGACGCCGAGGATTTCCCGCAAGAATGCGACATTCGAGCGCTGCGCTTCCACCAGCGACTGATTGGCGAGCACATTGGTATAGGCGGTGACGGCATCAAGCAGCACGCCTTGACCGACATTGCGCAATGCCTCGCGACCCGACTGCACTTGAAGTTCCGCCACACGCACGCTGTTTGCAGTCTTGAAGCCGTTGAACAGCGTCTGCGTCACCGTCACCCCGATAGTCCAGGGTTTCAGGGTCGCGGATTGAATCGTATTGTCGGGCAGCAGGTTGCGCACCGCCTGCAGTCCGCCACTCAGGCTGGCGACGATCTGCGGCCGGTAGCCCGCCAGGGCCTGCGGGACGTTCTCGTCGGTGGCCCGCTGCCGCGCCCGCTCGGCGTTGAGCTGCGGATTGGACTGATAGGCTTTGGCCAAGGCCTCGGGAAGAGATTCCGCCAGCGCCGCGGGTGCGGCAAAACCGACCCAAGTTGCAACGCCAAGGCAAATGCCCGATTGAAGCACGCGCCTTCCCACGTGGCCAACTTTAGCGGCACGCCCGATCATATGATCCCGCAGCAACCCCGGCCGTCCGCCCTCCGGCGGCGGCTTCCAACACATTTACCTGTTTAGAGGTGGCTACCGCCACAGGCAAACCGTCAGCGGCGAAAACCCCATGAATTCAGTGCTTCTCTGTTGCCGGTTCGTCACAGACGAATATCAGGCGCAAATACGCTATAGCTGCGGGTGACTGCGTCCGATTCCAGGGCTGCCGGCTATCCGAACCGCCCCCGGGCTTGCACTTGATGCCGAAACTATTCACCGACCCCGAGGCGATCGCGGAGTATATCATCCGCGATGTCGGGACCGATCTGGTGGTCGGATTGCCGCTCGCGCTCGGCAAGGCGAACCACATCATCAACGCGCTGTACGCGCGCGCCGCCGCCGATCGCGCGATCAAGTTGACCATCCTTTCCGCGCTGACGCTGGAAAAACCCAAGCCAAAGACCCTGCTCGAGCAGCGCTTCATCGCGCCGGTGATCGAGCGCCTGTTCGGCGGCTACCCCGATCTCGCCTATGCCGACGCGCTGCATGCCGATGCGTTGCCGCCCAACGTCAAGGTGATCGAGTTTTTCTTTCTGGCCGGAAAGTGGCTGCACGTGCCGTTTGCGCAGCAGCACTATATTTCCGCGAACTATACCCATGCCACGTCATACCTGCTGGCGCGTGGCCTCAACGTCGTCACGCAGCTGGTGGCGAAGCGCGCTGTCGATGGCGTTACCCGCTACAGCCTGAGCTGCAACACCGACACCACGCTCGATATATTGCGCGCCCGCGCGCAAGGCGCCGCGTCGTTCAAGCTGGTCGGCCAGGTCAATTCCGAACTGCCGTTCATGCCGGGCGCGGGCGACCTGCCGGCGGAGGAATTCAGCGCGGTGCTCGACAGTCCCGCGACCGAGTTTCCGCTGTTCGCGCCGCCGTCGGAGCCGATCACCGATACCAAATATGCCATCGGTCTTCATGCCGCAGGCCTCGTGCGTGACGGCGGCACGCTGCAGATCGGCATCGGGCAGGTTGGCGATGCTCTGGCGCAGGGTTTGATCGTTCGCCACCGCGACAATGCGCAATTTCATGCCATCATGAAGCGGCTGGGGAACGGAACCGAGCCACTCCCGGCGCTGGAAACCGGATCGTTCGAGCAAGGTCTTTACGGCGTCAGCGAAATGCTGTTCGAGGCATTTCTGGGCCTGATCGACGCCGGCATTTTCAAGCGCGAGGTCGATGGCGTATTGCTGCACGGCGCGTTTTTTCTCGGGCCGAAATCATTTTATCGCGCGCTGCGCGAGATGCCGGCGAGCCAGATCGCGCGGATCCAGATGATGCCGGTCTCCTTCACCAACGAGATCTATGACGATGAGGATTTAAAGAGGCGCGCCCGTGTCGACGCCCGCTTCGTCAACAACGCGATGATGGCGACCTTGATGGGGGCGGTGATTTCCGATGGCCTTGAAAACGGACAGGTCGTGAGCGGCGTCGGCGGCCAGTATAATTTTGTGGCACAGGCGTTCGCGCTGCAGGGCGCGCGCTCGATTCTCACCGTCGAGACGACGCGGCAGGCCGGCGCCAGGACGCAATCCAATATCCGCTGGAGCTATGGCCATGAGACGATTCCGCGGCACTTGCGCGATGTCATCATCACCGAATATGGCGTCGCCGATATCAGGGGAAAATCCGACGCCGATGTGATCGCGGCGATGCTGCAGGTCGCGGACTCGCGCTTTCAGGGCGAACTTGCACGGCAGGCCAAGGACGCCGGCAAGCTGCCGAAAAACTTTGAAATTCCGGCCGCTTATCGCGAGAATTTTCCGGAGCGGATTGCGTGCGCGCTAAAACCTGCGCGCCGGGCCGGGATGCTGCCATCATTTCCGTTCGGCAGCGATTTTACCGAGGTCGAGCAGCGGCTGATTCCGGCTTTGCAAATTCTGCAGGATGCGCAACGTTCGCCGCAGCGCCTCGCTGGATTGTTGTGGCAAGGACTGACCGGCCGGCCGGATGCTGCCGACCGGGAATGCCTGGCAAGGCTCGGTCTCGACCGGCCGGCGACATTGTCCGAACGCGCCTACCGCGCGTTGGTCGGCGCGGCGCTGGTGAGGAACCGCATGGTATAACTCAGCGTCGTCCTAACCACGAGCGCCACATATATCGTGTCCCGGACGCGGTGCAGTGTCTTCACGGTGCACCGCAGAGCCGGGACCCATTCCAACGCCGGATACATGGGCCCCGGATCAGCAGCGCACCGCCAGCTCGCTGCGCAGCGTCCTACCTGTTCTTGTTCACCGGCTTGCGCTTCTCGATAAACGCCGCCATCCCTTCGGAGCGATCCTGCAGCGCGAAGGTCGAATGAAACAGGTCGCGCTCGACGTTTAGTCCTTCGGACAGCGGCGTTTCGAACGCACGATTGATCGCGCTCTTCGCCATCTCGGCCGCCGGGCGCGACATCGAGGCGATTTTTTCGGCCATCCCGAGCGCTTCGTCCATCAATTTATCCGCCGGCACGACGCGACTGACGAGGCCCGATCGCTCCGCCTCACTGGCATCCATCATTCGCCCGGTGAGACACAGGTCCATCGCCTTCGACTTGCCGACCGCGCGCGTCAGCCGCTGTGTTCCGCCGATGCCGGGAATGGTGCCGAGGGTAATTTCCGGCTGGCCGAATTTCGCGGTGTCGGCGGCGATAATGATGTCGCACATCATTGCGAGTTCACAGCCGCCACCCAGCGCATAGCCGCTAACGGCGGCAATCGTCGGCTTGCGGCAGTTGGCAACGCGGTCGGCGCCGATGGTGGTGAAATCGCTGGAGAACATGTCGATGAAGGTCTTGGGCTGCATTTCCTTGATGTCGGCGCCCGCGGCGAAGGCCTTTTCACCGCCAGCCAGCAGGATGCAGCCGATCTTGTCATCGGCTTCGAGATCGTCGACGGCGGCGGCGATTTCTCTGAATACGCCGAAGGACAGCGCATTGAGCATTTTCGGGCGGTTCAGCGTGATGACGCCGACCGCGCCTTTGCTTTCGACGATGATGTGTTCGAACGTGCTCATGGTCCACCCCGCGCGTGATTTCACGGGGCAATGTGCCCGCTGGGGGGACCGGCTTCAAGTGGGGAATGGGACACCGTCCCGCCATTGCGAGGAGCGTCAGCGGCGAAGCAATCCAGCCTGCACTTGCGGCTTCTGGATTGCTTCGCGCAGCGTGTATCGCGCGCGCATTCGCGGGACCCGTCGCCTCGCAATGAAGCTACCCAATGAACATGCGTGCGGCGGAGGCCATCGTCAGCAACGCACCAAAGCCAATGAAGATTTTCCCGATCAGGGAGGTCTGCTCCAAGGCGGAGCTTTGGTTGCTGCTTGCCGCCGTCACGGGCGCGGCAGGCGCCGCCGGCGCCTCGGCCGCGGCCATCAACAAGATCGGCGCGGGCGGCGTGCCTTCGTGCAACGCGCGATCGACATCGTTGAGCTGATCG
>VAZH01000670.1 GCA_005884465.1 Alphaproteobacteria bacterium
GATCTCCGCGGCAAGGTGGTGCTGGTGGATTTCTGGACCTATGGCTGCGTCAACTGCGTCAACACGCTGCCTCACGTCACCGCGCTTTATGCCAAATATAAAGACCGCGGCCTGGTCGTCGTTGGCGTCCACACGCCGGAATTCCCGTTCGAGCGGTCCGCATCCAACGTGCAGGCCGCGCTAAAACGGCACGGCATCACCTATCCGGTCGCGCAGGACAATGATTCACGAACCTGGGACGCCTATCGCAATCAGTATTGGCCCGCGCAATACATCGTCGATCAGAGCGGAAAAATCGTATTCCAGCATGACGGCGAGGGCCAGTACGAAGAGATCGACCGCACCATTGCGCGCCTGCTCAACGCCAGTAGCTGAGCTGTTCCGGCAGCTTAGCCGACCCCGCTGCCGAAGGGAGGCCCGCCCTCTTTAAAGAAATCTTTATTCACGCCAGTTCGCGTTGATAAACGTCATGTTGTTGTCTAGCTACTCTCTGCTCTCCTCCCCTGGCCGAAGGGTCGGAGGCAGGGGTGACGCGGGTGGTTCATCCACTTGCACGCCGCAATAATTCCATCGCGACGACGAGCGTGGTAAAGCGCTCACTGACAACAACGGATGGTGCCGATGTTCGAGGGCTGGGATGCCGTGGTGTTGGCCCGGGCGCAGTTCGCCTTCACGATGTCCTTTCACATCGTGTTTCCCGCGTTCTCGATCGGGCTTGCAAGCTATCTCGCGGTGCTCGAAGCGCTCTGGCTGTGGACCGGGCGCGAGGTCTTCATCAACCTGTTCAACTATTGGCTGAAGATATTCGCCGTCGCGTTCGGCATGGGCGTGGTGTCGGGCATCGTGATGTCCTACCAGTTCGGCACCAACTGGGCGGCGTTCTCCGACAAGGCCGGCCCGGTCATCGGCCCGCTGATGGGCTATGAGGTGCTCACCGCGTTCTTCCTCGAAGCGGGCTTCCTCGGCGTGATGCTGTTCGGACTGGAGCGGGTCGGCCACAGGCTGCATTTCCTCGCCACCCTGATGGTGGCGATCGGCACCCTGATCTCGGCGTTCTGGATTCTCTCCGCCAATTCCTGGATGCAGACCCCGGCCGGCTACGCCATCAATGCCGAGGGACAGTTCATCGCCGCCGACTGGCTCAAGGTGATTTTCAATCCGTCGTTTCCCTACCGTCTCGTGCATATGGTGCTGGCGGCCTACCTCACCACCGCGCTGGTGGTCGGCGCCGTCGGCGCATTTCACCTGCTGCGCGATTCTCATCTCGCAGGTCCGCGGGTGATGTTCTCGATGGCGATGTGGATGGCCACGCTGGTGGCGCCGATCCAGATTCTCGCTGGCGATCAGCACGGCCTCAATACGCTGGAACATCAGCCGGTGAAAATCATGGCGATGGAAGGCCATTTCGACAGCCATCCGAACGGCGCGCCGCTGATCTTGTTCGGCCTGCCGAGCGAAGCCGCGGGAAAAGTCAAATACGCTGTCGAAGTGCCCAAGCTCGGCTCGCTTATTCTCAAACACTCGCCGGATGCGCCGTTATCCGGCCTCGACACCGTGCCGCGCCAAAACTGGCCGCCGGTGCCGATCACGTTCTGGTCGTTCCGGATCATGGTCGGGATGGGATTTTTAATGTTGGCGCTTGGTCTGTTCAGCCTGTGGACGCGCTGGCGCGGCATCCTCTACGAAATGCGGCTGTTGCACATCTTCGCGCTGGCGATGGGCCCGGCGGGCTTCATCGCAGTGCTGGCGGGCTGGATCACCACGGAGACCGGGCGCCAACCCTTTACGGTCTATGGACTGCTCCGCACCGCCGATTCCGCCTCGCCATTGGCTGCACCGGCGGTGGGTTCATCGCTACTCGCCTTCGTCATCGTTTATTTCATCGTCTATGCGGCAGGCTTGACCTACCTGTTCCGGCTGATGGCAGCGCCGCCGCATCCCGGCGAACAGGGACCAAGCGGCGAAACACCAACCCACGCCGCGGGCATTACCCCCGCGGTCGGCGCGACAGCCCATGGAGCCGCCCGATGACCCTGGCCGCCGACATCGCCACCATCTGGGCGTTCATCATCGCGTTTGCGGTGTTTGTTTATATCGTGATGGACGGATTCGATCTCGGCCTTGGCATCCTTTATCCGCTGTTTCCCGCCAAGACCGACCGCGACGTAATCATGAACAGCGTCGCCCCGGTCTGGGACGGCAACGAAACCTGGCTGGTGCTCGGCGGCGGCGGATTGATGGCAGCGTTTCCGCTTGCTTACGCGGTACTGATGCCGGCGCTATACACACCAATGATCGCAATGCTGGTGGGCCTGATCTTTCGCGGCGTCGCCTTCGAATTCCGCTGGCGGACGACCCAGAGCGAGCGAAATCGCTGGGATCTGGCGTTCGCGAGTGGATCGCTGCTGGCGGCGCTGGCGCAGGGGATTGCACTCGGCGCCATTCTGCAGGGCGTGCACGTCGAGGGGCGGCACTATGCCGGCGGCTGGTGGGATTGGCTGACGCCATTCAGCATTTTGACTGGGCTCGCGCTGGTCGTCGGCTATGCGCTGCTGGGTGCAGCATGGTTGATCATGAAGACCGAAGGCGAGCTTCGCGACAAGGCCTATCACCTGAGCTGGTATCTCCTGTTCGCGATGTTAGGCGCGATCGGCGCCGTCAGCATTGCGACGCCGTTCCTCCATATCCAATACACGCAGCGCTGGTTCTCCTGGCCCAACATCATCTTGACCGCGCCGGTACCGATCGCGGTGGCCGGCGTTACCGTTCTGTTGCTGCGCGCCCTCGCCAACAAGTGGGACTATCAGCCGTTTTTTCTGTCGCTGGCGCTGTTCGCACTGTCCTATGCCGGACTCGGCATCAGCATGTATCCCTATATCGTGCCGCAGAGCATCACCATCTGGCAGGCGGCGGCACCTGAGAACGGCCTGATCTTCTTGCTGTTCGGGGTTGCCGTGCTGATACCGCTGATCCTCGGTTATACCGCCTGGGCTTATTGGGTATTCCGCGGCAAGGTAAGGCCCGAGAGCGGCTATCATTGATGCCCGAGAAGCAAAAACCGCGAGCGCTGGCGCAGCGCCTGGTGTGGTTCGCGGTCCTTTGGCTCGGCGGGGTCGCCACGGTCGCCATCGTGTCCTATGGCCTTCGGCTGTGGCTCGCGCCGAAATGAGTCTTCCGG
>VAZH01000095.1 GCA_005884465.1 Alphaproteobacteria bacterium
TCGGCGGTGATGGAATTATGCGTCGACAACCCGCGCGAGGGATTTGCCGACCTGTTTGCCACCCATCCGTCGGTGGATTCCCGGGTGCAGGCGCTGGTCAAATTCGCGGGCGGACACGATCCCGGACGGCTGGCGCTGCCGTCGGATCGGGCTGACGGGTCGGAAGATCGGCTGCCGCATCCGGTACCCGCGGATCAGCCCTTGCCGCGGCTGCGACGCGGTCCCTGGAGCGGCGCCGGTACATCGCGTGGTCCCTGGGGCCCGCACTGACGACGCTCAGGCCCGAATATCCGGGCCGATCGGGCCCGGTCGCCCCGAAAACCGCGCTCACCGTTAACGACACTTCGGCACGATCACCCTACCGGCGGTCTAATGAATTGAATTCTCCCTTGTTTCTGCCATGTTCGCGACCAAAGCAGGGATGGCAGCGTTCCGGTCACTCAGGCGATCGGGTTTCGAGGGCATGATCCGGATAGCCGTGACCGGTTCTCCGGAAACAGATCGCTTTGTTTGTTCCGGGATCGTGCTTCAATCGAAGATGGGGGCGTAGGGGAAGTCATGGCGAAGCCGGTAGTGATTGTGGTAGGCGCGGATAAGGGCGGGGTCGGCAAGACCACGGTCGCGCGCACCTTGCTTGATTATTTCAGCGCCAACAACGTGGCCACGCGGGCCTTCGATACCGAAAACCCGCGCGGTACGCTGAAGCGTTTTCATCCCGATCTGACCGAGATCGTCGATATGACGGCGACTTCCGATCAGATGAAAATCTTCGATACGCTGAATTCGGCAAGCCCTTCCGTCACCGTGATCGACGTCCGCGCCGGCCTGTTGTCGCCGTCGCTGACCGCATTGCGCGACATCGGCTTTCTCGATGCGGCCAGGGCGGGACAGATCACCTTTGCCGTGTTTCATATTCTCGGCCCGTCGATCGCCTCGCTGGACGAAATCGCGGAGACCGCGAATTTCATGCAGGGCGCGAAATATTTCCTGGTGAAGAATTTCATCAATAACACCAGCTTTTTCGAATGGGACCAGGCGACCTACAATTCCTATTTCCACCGCATCAAGGATGCCACCGAACTCACCATTCCCAAGCTCAACGAAATGGCCTACGAGCAGGTCGAAGTCGCCTCCGTGCCATTCCTCAAATTCGTCGCCAACAAGAGCATGAAGGACGAGGCCGCGAACTATTCGTTCGTGCTTCGCGGCTATGTTCGCCACTGGCTGGCCAACGTCTGGAGCGAATTCGACCGCATCAAGCTGACCGATCTGGTCGGCTCCGGCAAATCCGGCGCGCGTGGCGGCGAAAAATAGTTGCTTGGCGAATATGAATTGGCTGGATTAGGCGCCCAATTCGCCTGATATAGCGCCGATGAGCCGCACGCCCGTCTACATCATCTGCTCGCCCCGCCCGCTGGTCGGCAAGACTCTGATCGCGCGGCTGTTGAGCGAATTCCTGCTTTTGAAGAACGGCACGGTGGCGGCATTCGACATCAATCTCAAAGAGCCCTCGCTGCTGGATTATCTGCCGGGGATCACCGAGACCGCCGAGGTCGACGATACTTTCGGGAAGATGGCGCTGATGGACCGCCTGATCGTCAATGACGCCCTCGCCAAGGTGATCGATCTCGGCTTTCACGCCTTCGATGAGTTCTTTAAAATGTCCGAGGAAATCGGGTTCATGAAGGAGGCGGCGCGGCGCGGGGTCGCGCCGGTGATTTTTTTTGTCGCGGACACCGACCGCGCCTCGGCGCGCGGCTATGCCATGCTGCAGCAACAGATTCCGCCAAACGCTCTTGTCACCGTCGATAACGAATATGTGGTGCGGGGCGAGCTGCCGGCGACCATGGCCCATGGCCGGATCCTCCGCATCGCCGCGCTGCCGGTGTTTTTGAAGACCTATATCGACCGGCTGACGTTCTCGTTCACCGACTACCTGCGTCACGAGAAGGATTCATCGACCGAACTGCATCAATGGATCCGCAACAATTATCTCAACTTTCGCGAAGTTGAGCTGAATTTGATTCTGCAGAGGTCGTGAGCAGCCGTCGTCCCTGCGAACGCAGGGACCCATAACCACCAGCTTTTCGTTATTGACTAAGGCGTTTGCTCGAGTGCTTAACCGTGAGGCCACCGCGTATGGGTCCCTGCTTTCGCAGGGACGACGTGCAGGGGTTAACAGCGTGGTGTAAGCTCAATGCCCCTCGAACGACATCAGGGTTCGCACCGGCACGTCCATCGCCCGCAATTTCGCCGCGCCGCCTAAGTCCGGCAGGTCGATGATGAAGCAGGCTGCCACCACATCGGCGCCGATCTGGCGCATCAGCTTGACAGCCCCCTCCGCGGTGCCGCCGGTGGCGATCAGGTCGTCGACCAGGATCACGCGTTGACCGGGATGAATGGCATCGGCATGCATCTCCATTTCATCGAGGCCGTATTCCAGCGAGTAGGCGATGCGCACCGTGGTATGCGGCAGCTTGCCGCGTTTGCGGATCGGCACGAAGCCGGCGGAGACCTGATGCGCCACCGCGCCGCCGAGAATGAAGCCGCGCGCCTCGATGCCGGCGACCTTGTCGATCTTGTTACCCGCCCATGGTTGCACCAATTCATCGACCGCGCGGCGGAAGGCACGCGCATCGCCAAGCAGCGTGGTGATGTCGCGAAACAGGATTCCCGGCTTCGGATAGTCCGCAATGGTGCGGACGCTGGCTTTCAAATCATGTTCAAAAGTCATTGCACCCTCGTTTGAAACCCGCGCTCGTCATTCCGGGGCGCGCGCTTGCGCGAACCCGGAATCTCGCGCCGACAACCTCCGGATTCCGGGTTCGCTCGCTTCACTCGCGCCCCGGAATGACGTGTGTATAAATTCGCATCGTTTCAATTGGCCGGTACGCCGAGCCGGAACGCATTCTCGACGATGCGCAGGCCCACTTCGCCGCCGAGCGACATCAGCGATTCCGGGTGAAACTGCACCCCGCCGACGGGCAAGGTCTTGTGCTCGATGGCCATCGCAACGCCGTCCTCGGTACTCGCCGTTACCGATAGCACATCAGGCATGCTGTCGGGCTCGACATAGAGCGAATGGTAGCGGCCGATCACTATTTCATTGGGCAGGTTCCGCATCAGCCGCCCGCCCCGCACCTGAACCGGCGACGGCCGGCCATGCGCCGGCCGGCCCAACTGGCCGAGTTGCCCGCCGAAATATTCGCCGATCGCCTGCACGCCGAGGCAGACACCGAAGATCGGCAGTTTTTTGCCGAGCGCTGCGTCGATGGTTTTCGAGATGCCAAAATCTTCCGGCCGTCCCGGACCCGGCGACAGCACCAGCAGATCCCAGTTTTTCTGCTTCAGCATTTCAAGCGCGTGAACGTGCCTCACGACGGTGACGTTAGCGCCGACCTGGCGGAAATAATCCGCCAGCATATGGACAAAACTGTCGTCATGATCGATCAGCAGCACCTGCTTGCCGGAGCCGGTGGCGTCCGGCGCGAACGCCGACAGCGGTTTTGGCGAATCGCCGCGCAGCGCCTGGAACAGCGCCGCCGCCTTGACCTGGCATTCGCGGTCCTCGGCGGCGGGATCTGAATCGAACAGGCAGGTGGCGCCGACCCGCACTTCGGCAAGGCCGTCCTTCATCCGTATGGTGCGGATGGTCAATCCGGTGTTGATGCTGCCGTCGAAATTGACGCAGCCGATCGCGCCGGCATACCAGCGCCGCGACGAACGCTCGTGATCCTCGACAAACTGCATCGCCCACAATTTCGGTGCGCCGGTCACCGTCACCGCCCAGGCGTGGGTGAGGAAGGCATCCAGCGAGTCGAAACCCGGCCGCAGCATGCCCTCGACATGATCGACGGTGTGGAACAATTTCGAGTAGGTCTCGATCTGCCGCCGCGCAAGAACCTTGATCGTTCCGGGCACGCAGACCCGCGCCTTGTCGTTGCGGTCGACGTCGGTGCACATATTGAGTTCGAATTCGTCTTTCTCGGAATTCAACAATTGCCGGATCTGCTCGGCATCGCCGATCGCATCGACGCCGCGTGCGATGGTGCCGGAGATCGGACAGGTCTCGACCCGCCTTCCGTCGGAGCGCACGAACATCTCCGGCGACGCCGAGACCAGAAATTCACCGTCACCGAGGTTCATCAAGGCGCCGTAGGGCGACGGATTGATCCGGCACAGCCGCTGGAATACTTCCGCCGGCGAACGCTCGCAGGATTCGGCGAACAATTGCCCCGGCACCGCCTCGAACAGATCGCCGCGCGCAAACGCGGCGCGCGCGGTTTCGACGGTCGCTTGGTATTCTCCGGGCGCGTGATCGGAAAATCCCTGCCGTGGCATTTTGGCGTAGACGCTTTCCGGCGTGTCGCGCGGCAGGCCTGCGGTGGACTTGCCCTTCCAGGCAAAGTCGTAGCTCAAGACCACGCCGCGGCCGGTGGCGCGGTCATAGGCCAACAGGCGATCCGGCACGTAGAGCACGATGTCACGCTGGTCTTTCTCGCGCGCGCGTTTCTGCACGAGGTCCTCGATCTGGAACACGAGGTCATAGGCGAACGCTCCGAACAGCCCGAGCAGCGGATCGTCGTTCGCAGCCAGCGCCGCCACCAGATCGCGCACCAGCGACATCACGCTGGCGCGGCGGGTACGCTGGTCTTCGTCGACCGGTGCGGCGCCGCGGACGATATGACCGGCAAGACGGCTCGCGCTTCTCTCTGAAATGACGACGCAGGGTTCGCGCAAGACGTCGCCGAGAAAGGCGATCAGCACCTCCCCGCGCGCGTTCAGCGCTTGCAGCGAGAAGTCGAATCCGACTGTTTCGAGCTGCAGCGGCGGGTCGGAGAAGCCAAGATCAAAACTCTCGTAACGGCCCGGCACCGTGGTGCCCGACGACAGCACCACGCCGCGACGGCGGTCGAGCAGCTCGATCAGGTCATCGAGCCGGTTGGCGCCGCCGGAAAATTGCTCCACCGACCGCGCGACCGCGAGGCCGCCGCGGGTGCGATATTCGCTATGGGCCGGCAGTGAGAAGACTGTCCTGTTCATGTGATCCTCTTACGAAACTTGCCGAGGGAACGCCACACAGGACCAACGAAAAAGGCCGTCGCGCTGCGATGACGGCCTCTAACGATCTTGGAAAATGAAATCGCACCGGCCACCTTTAGAAGGTGGGCCACCAGAGACGGATCTTGCGGACGACGGTGTTCATGGCGGCTAGACACCACGGCCGGGCTGTCCCGTCAAGGGATGATACCGGCAATTACATGCCGCTGCCGGGAACATGCCCGTGATGGGATGGCGCGAGCAAGGCTGGCGTTTAACAACGCCTGTCGTCCCCGCGAACGCGGGGAGCCATAGCCACAGGGCGTTGTTGTTTAGCGAAAGCCTCTACCAGTTCGCCTTGCCTTGACTGCCGTACCGTATGGGTCCCCGCTTTCGCAGGCACGACGGCGAGGGTGAGGCTGCGCAATCTCACCCCAGATGCTTCTTGAAAAACCCGATGGCGCGGTCCCAGGCCGACTCCGCCGCCTTGCGATCGTGCACGGTTTGCCGCTGCTCGTTGACGAAGGCATGTTCGGCATCATAGCGATACAGCTCAAGCGACTTGCCGGCGGCCTTCATTGCCTTCTCGAAGCCATCGACCAGCTCCGGCGTGCACCAGTCATCCTTGTTGGCGAAATGCGCCTGCAGCGGGATTTTTATATCCGCCGGCTTGGCCGCCTGCTCCGGTGGAATGCCGTAGAACACCACGCCGGCAGCTAGTTCGGGAATTTTGGCAGCGCCGATGATAGTGACGGCGCCGCCGAGACAGAAGCCGGTCAGGCCGACCTTGGCGCCGTTCCGGCCAAGATATTGCACGGCGCCGCGCACCGTCTGCGTGGTGGCGTCCATGAAATCCAGCGAGTTCATTTCCTTGGCGGCGGCGTCCATGTCGTGATACGGCACCACCTTGCCGTTATAGAGGTCGGGTGCCAGCGCGTCGAAGCCGGCCGATGCGAAGCGGTCGCACAGCCCCTTGATCTGCTCCGAAAGCCCCCACCATTCCTGGATCACGACCACACCCGGCGCATTGCCGCGCTCGGCGTTTGTCAGATAACCGCTGGCGTCCTTGCCGTCCGGGCGCTTGAACGAAATGCTGGTACCCATGAGGTCCTCCGGTGATTTTCTTGGGGGCCGATCGGCAGCCATTTTGTCCGCTGTGCGGTCGGGATGCAATCAGACTCGCGTAGCGCCCCGGGGCGTTGCTGCGCACACTTCCGTCATCCTGAGGTGCGCGCTCTTGCGCGCCTCGAAGGATGCGCCACGAGCACCCCCACTCATCCTTCGAGGCTCGCCCAAGGGGGCTCGCACCTCAGGATGACGGCAACGCGCGCGTTGACCCAACAAAAAAGCCCCGGCAGGGGCTTTTCCGAATTCAGCTATCGGCACAAAGCGTCAGTGCGCCTCGGCCCAGACCTTCTTCTTGGTGAAATACATCAATCCCGTGAACAGGATCAGGAACAAGAACACCTGCATGCCCAGCCGCTTGCGGGCTTCCATATGCGGCTCCGCAGCCCACATCAGGAACGTGGTAACGTCCTTGGCGTATTGCGCCTCCGTTGCCGGCGACCCATCGTCGAATGTGACCTGACCGTCGTTCAGCGGCTTTGGCATCTTGATGGCGTGGCCGGGGAAATATTTATTGTAGTAGGAGCCCTCGGGAATGGTGACACCGGGCGGCGGCTTTTCTTCAAAGCCCTGCAGGATCGCATCGATGTAATTCGGACCCTGCTCCTGAAATTGGGTGAAGAAGTCGATGACGAACATCGGGAAGCCGCGCTCGTAAGAGCGTGCCTTCGTGATCAGCGACAGGTCGGGAGGCAATGCGCCGCCATTGGCTGCCCGCGCCGCCGGCTCGTTGGGGAATGGCGAGGGGAAGTAATCGGCGGGCCGGCCCGGCCGCTCGAACATCTCGCCCTGATCGTTGGGGCCGTCCTTGATCTTGTATTCGGCGGCAAACGCCGCCGCCTGGGCCGGGGAATAGCCGGGACCGCCGGGATCGGCGAGATTGCGGAATGCGATATACGACAGCCCGTGACAGGCGGAGCAGACTTCCTTGTAAATCTTCAGCCCGCGCTGCAACGCCCCGCGATCGTAGGTGCCGAACGGACCTGCGAACGACCATTTCTGCGATGGCGGTGCTTCCTGCTCCTCGGCGCGCGCGTTTTGCGCGCTGCCGGCGAACAGCGCGCCGGCGATCATAAGCGCGATCACGGTCGACACCATCGGCGTCGCCTTGCTTCCGGTTTTCGCCAGCACGTCATCGGCGATCGAATTCGGAACCGGCCGCGGCTTTTCGATCCGGCTCAGCAGCGGCAGCACGATCAGGAAATAGGCGAAATAGCAGAAGGTCAGGATGCGCCCGGCGATCACATAAATGCCTTCGGGCGGCTGCGCACCGAGATAACCCAGTAGCACGCCGACGACAACGAAGATCCAGAAGAATTGCTTCGCCAGCGGACGGTATTTGGACGACTTGGTCTTCGCCGCACCGAGATAACCCAGTAGCACGCCGACGACAACGAAGATCCAGAAGAATTGCTTCGCCAGCGGACGGTATTTGGACGACTTGGTCTTCGCAGTATCGAGCCACGGCAGGAACACCAGTATCAGGATCGACGAGAACATCACGACCACGCCGGCGAGCTTGTTCGGAATGCTGCGAAGCATCGCGTAGAATGGCAGATAATACCATTCCGGCACGATATGGGCCGG
>VAZH01000036.1 GCA_005884465.1 Alphaproteobacteria bacterium
CGTGCTCGTCTGGTGCACCCAGATCAATCGGTCAGCATCGCGCCGACGTCGGCTTCGGCAACGGTCTGGCCGTTGACCTTGGCGTCGCCGTGAAACCACCACATGGTCTTGCGGCGGCCGATCGAGCGCATGTGATACTCGATGGTGTCGCCGGGCATCACCGGCTTGCGAAACTTGCACTTGTCGATGGTGAGAAAGTAAACCGCGCGCGGCTTCTTCGTGCCTTCCACCGACTTGATACCTATCACGCCGGCGGTCTGCGCCATGGCCTCGATCATCATCACGCCGGGATATACCGGACGCTCCGGGAAATGTCCGAGAAACGGTGGTTCGTTGAAGGTAACGTTCTTGACGCCGATGCCGCTGTAATCGGTTCGGATATTGATAACCCGGTCGATCAGCAGCATCGGATAGCGGTGCGGGAGCGTCTTGAGGATTTCATTGATGTCCACGAGCTCAAATTTGACCGGCGCCTCCATCAATCCCGTCCCTCGTCCTTCGGATCGGATGTGCTATCGCGCACCAGACGCTCTATCGCAACGATCTCGCGGAACCACTGCCTGGTAGGCTTTGCAAAGTGGCCACCCCAGCGCCCGTTAGCGGGAATATCATCCTTGACGGCGCTCATTGCCGTAACCTGAGCGCCGTCGCCGATGCGAAGATGGTTGTTGACACCCACTTTGGCACCCAGCGCCACATGGTCGCCAATCGTCAGGCTGCCCGCGAGACCTATCTGGGCCGCCAGCAGGCAATGCCTGCCGATTGTCACATTGTGACCGATCTGGACCTGATTGTCGATTTTGGTGCCTTCGCCGATGACGGTGTCGCGCAGGCTGCCGCGATCGATAGTCGTTCCGGCGCCGATCTCGACGTCGTTCTGAATCAACACCCGGCCGGTTTGCGGCACCTTCAGATGGCCGTCCGGTCCAAAGAAAACGAAGCCGTAGCCATCCTGCCCGATGCTGCAGCCGGGATGAATCAGGACGTTGTTGCCGATCAGCGCAAACTGAATTGAGCAACGCGCGCCGACATCGCAGTCCCTGCCAATCCTGACATTGGCTCCGATCACAGCACCCGCCCCGATCACCGTTCCCGCGCCGATTTCGACATTCGGGCCGATCACGGCCAGCGGATCGACGATGACCCCGTCCTCCAGATGCGCGCTGCGATCGATGATGGCTGAGGCTGCGATGCCGGCGGTGCCGAACCAGGATTGCGGGCGAAGGGCGTCGCTGTGCAGCTCGCGCGCGATTTTCACGAATTCCCGAAACGGCTGGGCCGCGCGCAAAACCGCAACGTGCGCGGGGACCCTGGCCTCGAACCGCTCGCTGACCAGACACGCCCCGGCCTTCGTCGAAGCGAGCTGGTCGGCGTATTTCAGGTTATCGAAAAATGTCAGATGCATCGGGCCGGCTTCGTCGAGCGACGCGAGCCCTCTGACCTGCTGGCCGCCGCGCGATGGATCGACCAAACGCGCCTTCGTCAACGCGGCGATATCGGCCAGCGTCGACGAAGGTGGTTGCTCAAAAAATCTCGGCTGCGCCATTCCACCCGTCGCGGTCCGGCTGGTTACAAACTCAGAACGATGTCCCGCCGCCAAACCTGAATTGCTGCACGCGATCGTTCGCGCCTTTGGTCAGCGGAACCGCATAGTCGAAGCGCAGCGGGCCGAACGGCGATGCCCAGATCAGACCCACGCCCACGGAGCTGCGGACGACATTGCCGCTGTCGTACTGCAATCCCAGGCAGGTTCCGGGCGATATAGGACTTCTGGTTGGAGGAACACAGCCGGGCGTATTGACCTCGCCGGTAGCGATCCAGGAAGTCGGTCCCTTGTAATCGAACAATGAACCCGCATCGGCATAAACGGCGCCCTTCAACCCAACTTCCTTCGGCAAGAACCAGAACGGCATCTGCAGCTCCGCGGAGGCACCCCAATATTTGGTGCCGCCAAGCGCGTCCCCCGTCGCGAAGGGATTGATGTCGCGCGGACCGATGCCGTTAGGGGCAAAGCCGCGGACAAGGTTCGGCCCCATCTGGAAATGATCAAGCATGCGAACACCGTCGCTGCCAAACCCGTTCAGAATGCCGCCCTGAGCGTGGATCAGCCCGACAATATCGGCAACCAGCGGGGTGTAGTATTTGGCGTCAACCGCACTCTTCAAATAGGTCACGTCACCGCCGACGCCGGCGAAGTCCTGCCTGAAGTCAACCAGCAGGCCGTCGGTCGGGTTCTTGTTGTTGTCCAGCGTATTGTAATTCAGCGAATAGCCGACCGCCGATGTCAGCGTCTTGCCGTTCTGGAGCTCCTTGCGGACCGGCAGCGATGCCTCGCCATCGCTGAAACACCAGAGGCCGATACCGGAAGCGTCTGTCGCGGGCACAGGAAGGAAAGCTGCCCCACCAACTGAATTCACGAACGCCGGTGTTGGGTTGAAGGCGAGCAACGAGTTTCCCGGATTATTATTACAATTGGCCAGATAGGCCGGCAGCGAGATTTGCTGCTGATAGATCGAATACCGAAGCTGCAGGGAAAGATCTTCGCGCAGGGCGAATCCAAGCCGCGGGCTGAAGCCCAACGTCTTGGTGCCGTACGAAATATAACGGTTAGCGAGCTGCTCGCGATAGAACGCGTCAAGGCCAAGCGCAACACGGTAGTCCAGCAGATAAGGCTCGACAAAAGAAAGCGAGAGCCCGCGCGCGTACTGGCCATAGGTCAGCGCCGCCTTGGCAAACAGGCCGCGCCCGAGGAAGTTACGCTCGGAAATACTGACTTCGCCGAGCGCGCCGTCGGTGGTCGAATAGCCGCCCGATACCGAGAAGTCGCCGGTGGATTTCTCCTCGAGATCGACCACCAGAATCACGCGATCGCTCGACGATCCCGGCTCGGTCGTTATTTTCACGCTCTTGAAGAAATCGAGGTTCTTCAGCCGGCGCTCGGCGCGATCGACCAGCGCGCGGTTGTACGCATCGCCCTCGGAAATATCGAATTCGCGGCGGATCACGTAGTCCCGCGTGCGGGTATTGCCGCGCACATTAATGCGCTCGATGTAGGTCCGCGGCCCCTCGTCGACGCCAAAGACGATCGAAACCGTATGGGTCTCGAAATTGCGGTCGCCGCGCGGGCGCACGATCGCAAAGGCGTAACCCCGTCGCGACGCCTCGATCTGCATTTCCTCGACCGACTTCTCCAGTGCTTCGGCGTTGTAGAGCGACCCGACCTGGACGCGCGAGAAGCTGCGAAGCGCATTGGGGTCCAGGGTAGCAATGCTTGACTGAAACTCGACCGACCCGACCCGATACTGCTGGCCTTCCTCGATCTTGAAGGTCACCAGAAAACCCCTGCGCTCCGGATCGTATTCCGTGAGCGCGGCCACCACCTGGACGTCGGCGAAACCGTGCTTCAGATAATAGCGGCGAATCAGGTCGCGATCGGCTTCGACGCGGTCCGGATCGTAGACGTCAGCGCCGCCGAGGAAGCTCAGCAGATTCGATTCGCGGGTCTTGATGACATCCCTGAGGCGATACGACGAGTAGGCATTGTTGCCGATGAATTCGATCGACTTGACACCGGTTTTCGAGCCCTCGGTGATGGTGAAAATGAGATCGACGCGGTTGTTCGGCTGTTCGATGATTTCGGGATTGACGCGCACGTCATAGCGGCCGGAGCGGCGATAGATTTCGGCGATACGCTGGGCATCGGCCTGGACCATGGGACGCGACAGCGTGCCGCGCGGCTTGGATTGGACTTCTGCGGAAAGCTGCTCGTCCTTGACCTTCTTGTTGCCCTCGAACGCCACCCGGCCGATCACCGGGTTTTCGACCACGGTCACCACCAGGCGACCTCCCGACGTGCTGATTCTGACGTCCTGGAACAGGCCGGTTTCGATCAGCGCCTTCAAGCCGTCGTCGATGCTGGCCTGATCGAGGCGCCCCCCGGGGCCGGGCTTGAAATAGGAGCGGATGGTCTCGACTTCGACGCGCCGGTTGCCTTCGACCTGGATCGAGGACACGGTCTGGGCGGCGGCAGCCGACGGCACAAGCAAGACCGCCAACATGGCGGCGACCGGCGTGGCGAACATGATCAGGGCGGCAAACAAGCCTCCCCGCACTCGCATTCCAAAATTCATGCGCAGAGCGCCCTTGTTATTCCATTGCCGGCCCGCACCCCTACGAACCAGCAGATTCCCATTAATTGCCCTGCTTGTAGCCAATTTTGCCGGGGCGGCAAACGTCCGATTGCAGGGCAATTTCATTTTCATTCCAAGACGTTGCCCATCGGCAACGCCACCCAAATAAGGCATCACGATGCGGCCAGATGCAGGATGTCGTTATAGGTGGCAAACACCATCAGCATGAGCACCAGGCCCAATCCGATCCGGAACCCCATCTCCATTGCTCGGTCCGACAAGGGGCGTCCGCGGACGAGTTCGATGGCGTAGAACAAAAGATGGCCACCATCGAGCAGCGGTACCGGGAACAGGTTCAGCAACCCGATCGAAATCGAAAGAACGGCGGCGAGATGCACCAGCGCGGCAACACCGATGGTAGCAACTTGACCTGAGATCTGGGCGATCCGAAGGGGGCCGCCGACCTGGTCAGCCGCTTCACGCCCGGTAAAGACGCCGCCGACATAGGCCAGCGTACGGTCAATCACGAACCAGGTTTCCTTGACGCCAAGCCAGAGTGCGGTCGCGGGATCGACGCGCTCGGTCGTGACATCGCCGACTGAGGTCTTGCGGGTAATGCCGAGCACGCCAACGCGGTGCGCATTTCCGAACGGGTCCTTTATTTCCCTGAGTTCCGGCGTCCCGCGCAATTGCAGCGTGGAATCGCCGCGCTTGACGGTGAACGTCAATTGCTCGCCGGCTCGAATGCCGACGACCCGCTGCATATCGGAGAAACTGCCGATCGCTTTGCCATTGATCGTCGTTATGACGTCGCCCACCTGAAAGCCGGCTTTCGCCGCGGCACTGCCCGCCTCCACCTGATCAACGCGCGCCGTCGTGCTCGGCTTGCCGAAGAACGTGAACAGGCAGGTGAAGATCACGATTGCCAGAAGGAAATTGGCAATCGGACCGGCGGCCACGATCGCCGCACGCGGTCCGACCTTCTTGCAGTGGAAACTGCCGGCGCGCTCTTCTTCGGTCATGCTGGCGAGCATTTCGGGCGATGGCGTCGAGGCCTCGCTGTCGTCGCCGAAGAACTTGACATAGCCGCCGAGCGGGATGGCTGAAATCTTCCAACGTGTGCCATGGCGGTCATTAAAACCGGCGAGTTCCGGACCGAAGCCGAGCGAGAATGTTAATACCTTCACGCCCGCCCAGCGGGCGACCAGAAAGTGACCGAGCTCGTGGAAAAAGACGACGACCGTGAGCACGAACAGGAAGGGGATGATGTAGCCGATCAGGCCATGGCTCAACGTATTGAAACTATGTAGAAAAAACTCGGACATCCGATTCCCCTTAACCAGAGCCGGAGGCCCTGTCCCCAACCCTCTAGGATGCCTTTAAGGCAATTTGAGGCAAGAGGGTGGCAGCTCTATTTCGCGCGTTATGGTCAACGGCAATGGCGTCATCAGCGGAGCTCAATGGTGCGAGGTTGCCGGAGCGGGTCCAGTCCTCCAGCGTCGCTTCGACAAGACGCGCGATTGCGCCAAACTTGATCTTGCCGGCAATGAACGCCGCCACCGCCACCTCGTTGGCCGCATTGTATACCGTAGTCGCGCCGCGTCCGGTCCTTAACGATTCGTAAGCAAGCCGGAGCGCCGGGAAACGTTCGAAATCCGGCGCCTCGAACGTCAGTTGTCCAATCTTGGCGAGATCGAGCTTGGCTGCCGGACCGACAATCCGATCGGGCCAGCCGAGGCAATGCGCGATCGGTGTGCGCATGTCGGGCGCCCCCAACTGCGCGACGACAGAACAATCCGAAAATTCAACCATCCCGTGGATGATCGACTGCGGATGCACGAGAACGTCGATCTCAT
>VAZH01000037.1 GCA_005884465.1 Alphaproteobacteria bacterium
AGCGCACGCGCCGGTTGCCCAGATGGTCGATGTCGTCGATCTCGCCCTTGCCGTCGCGCAGGTCGACCAGCGTCTTGATGACGGCGAGAATGTCTTCCTTGCGCAGCGTGCGATGGGTATCGGGCGCATCGAGTTCGAGGCGCATGTTCATCTTCACGCGGCCGACCGCGGAAAGGTCGTAGCGCTCGGAATCGAAGAACAGTGACTGGAACATGGCCTGCGCCGAGTCGATCGTCGGCGGCTCGCCGGGGCGCATCACCCGATAAATGTCAAACAGCGCGTCTTCGCGCGTCATGTTCTTGTCGGCATGCAGCGTATTGCGGATGTAAGCGCCGACATTGACATGGTCGATGTCGAGCAGCGGCAACTCCTTGTAGCCGTGCTCGTTGAGCGTCTTCAGCAATTTCTCGGTGATTTCCTCGCCGGCCTCGGCATAGATCTCACCGGTTTTCGGATTGACGAGGTCCTCGGCAAGGTAATTGCCGACCAGTTCCCCGTCCGACAGGCGCAGCGCCTTGAGGCCCTTCTCCTGGAGCTGACGCGCGGCGCGCACGGTGAGCTTCTTGCCGGCCTCCAGCACAACCTTGCCGCTGTCGGCATCGACCAGGTCGTTGATGGTGCTGTAGCCGCGGAAACGGTTGGCGTCGAACGGCACCCGCCAGCCATCCTTGGCGCGCTTGTAGATGATCTTCTTGTAGAACGTCGAGAGGATCTGCTCGCCGTCGAGACCGAGCGCGAACATCAGCGACGTCACCGGAATCTTGCGGCGGCGGTCGATGCGCGCGAACACGATGTCCTTGGCGTCGAACTCGATATCGAGCCAGGAACCGCGATAAGGGATCACGCGCGCGGCAAACAGCAGCTTGCCCGACGAATGGGTCTTGCCCTTGTCGTGATCGAAGAACACGCCGGGCGAGCGATGCATCTGCGAGACGATGACGCGTTCGGTGCCGTTGACGACGAAGGTGCCGTTCATGGTCATGAGCGGGATATCGCCCATGTAGACGTCCTGCTCCTTGATGTCCTTCACCGACTTCGCGCCGGTTTCTTCGTCGATATCGAACACGATCAGACGCAGCGTCACCTTCAGCGGCGCGGCATAGGTCATGCCGCGCTGGCGGCACTCGTCGACGTCATATTTCGGCGGCTCGAACTCGTAGCGGACGAATTCCAGCATCGAGGTGCCGGAGAAATCCGAAATCGGAAACACCGAGCGGAACACCGCCTGCAAGCCTTCATCCAGCCGCCCGCCCGGAGGCTCGTCGACCATCAGGAATTGGTCATAGGACGCCTTCTGAACCTCGATCAGGTTCGGCATCTCCGCGACTTCCTTGATATGTCCGAAGAACTTGCGAACGCGTTTGCGACCGGTGAATGTCTGCTGCGCCATCGTGGCCTCTCATTTCGTCGCCCGTCAGAGGCGAACCTTCCGAAGCGCGATTGGCATCGCCCCCGGGTTGAATTTCGATTCGTTCCTAGGCCGGGACCACAAATATCAGGATTTAAATCCTGAATCCGCGCGCCGAAATTTCAGAACGCAAAACGACGCGCGGGGCGCATGACTGCACCCGCCCGTCATAACCATGTGTTTCACGGACTGAAAAAGCCCGAAATTGCTTATCTCCCAACGGCTTGCGCAGAAACGCTGCCGTTCCCGCCGCCAACCGTGCTTTCGTGCTACCGCCCCTATATGGGATGGCAATCGTGGAGATTCGAGGGACAAACGTTCGAATCCCCACACATTCTTGTGTACGACTTGGTCCCAAGGGAACCCTTGGCCCACATCCTCTTTCGCCCACCTACCCCTTCGTCATGGCGGGCTTGACCCGGCCATCCACGTCTTGGGTGGACAATCCCCGGATCGCGCTCGGCTTGCGCCTCGCTTGTCTGGGGATGGAATTGAAGCAAGCTTCGCTTACTTCAATTCCACCTTGGCGCCAGCCTTCTCGAGCTGAGCCTTGACCTTCTCGGCTTCGTCCTTGTTGACGCCTTCCTTGACCGGCTTGGGCGCGCCCTCGACGAGGTCCTTGGCTTCCTTGAGGCCGAGGCCGGTGATGGCGCGGACTTCCTTGATGACTTCGATCTTCTTCTCGCCGGCGGCGGCGAGCACGACCGTGAACTCGGTCTTTTCCTCAACCGGAGCGGCGGCAGCCGCGGCCGGACCGGCGACCGCAACCGCGGCAGCGGCGGACACGCCCCATTTTTCTTCAAGCAACTTTGCAAGCTCGGCAGCTTCGAGCACGGTGAGGCTCGAGAGGTCGTCAACAATCTTCTGTAAGTCAGCCATTGATCTGTTTCCTTAAGCGTATCGGTTCGAACCAGGTTTTACGTTGTGCGAAGGGCGTCAGGCCGCTTCGCTCTTTGAGGCATAGGCCTGAACCACGCGCGCAAGCTTGGCCGCGGGCGCAGTGGTGAGCTGGGCGATCTTGGTCGCCGGCGCCACCAGGAGGCCGACGATCTTTCCGCGCAGCTCATCGAGCGACGGCAGGGCGGCAAGTGCCTTCACGCCATCGACATTCAGGACGGTTTTACCCATCGATCCGCCGAGGATGACGAACCGCTCGTTCGTCCTGGCGAATTCGATGGCAACCTTCGGCGCCGCCACCGGATCGTTTGAAGTCGCGATCACGGTCGGCCCCTTCAAAAGGGAACCAATGGCAACGACGTCCGTGCCTTCAAGAGCAATTTTGGCGAGACGGTTCTTCGAGACCTTCACCGAGGCGCCCGCCTGCTTCATCTGCGTGCGCAGTTTCTGCATCTGGGCCACGGTGAGGCCGGAATAGTGAGCCACGACCGCGACGCTGGTGGTCTTGAACAGACCGTTCAGTGTCTCAACCGCGTGCTTTTTTGCCGCTCTTTCCACAGCAAGCTCTCTCCGGTTGGCGGCCTTTGCCCAAAAGCAGGACCGCCGGGTTACACCCACCGTCCTGCCCAAACCTGACCTCGAGACGTCTTTAAGTCTCGGGACACGCGGGGCAGAACGACATTTGAAAAGCCTGCCCTCCCGAGCCCAGAGGGCCACGGGGTGTCGAGGTTCGAACCATATCCGCTGACCGTCGCGTGAAAACGCGACGTAAAGCGAAATCCGGTCTTCACCCGTCTATGCAGGCCATGCGATTAAGCCGTTGAGGAAACCAGAAGTTTCGCCGCGGGCGCCTGCAGTCTTGGACAGGATCGAGGCCATCCGGCAAGCCGAAAGACCTCTGCCCGCATTCCTTCCAACGCGACGGGTTCCCTTCCCTTTCGAGCAATCCATGTGGACGGATCGGAAAGGAATGATCTCCTATAGTGTCGGGTTTTCGGAATGCGCGCACAGACGTGCCAGCAAACGGCCAGCACGTCCGGAACAGATTATTTACCGAGTCTTTTCCAGTTTGCCAAGCACAAATTCACGCCAATCCAACCGACTGGTATTCTAACAGTTGGTCGAAATAGGCCGATTCAGGTGCCCCGAACCGTATGGGGAAGCGGATTTCCCGCGAAAAACGCCTCGAGATTGGCGATCACGCAGTTCTGCATCGCCACATGCGACTCGAGCGTATGGCCGCCGACATGCGGGGTCAGCACCACATTTGGGAAGGCGGTCAGCGCGTCCGGCGGGTGCGGCTCCATCTCGTAGACGTCGAGACCGGCGCCTGCGATCGACTCCTCCGCCAGCGCTGCGACCAGCGCCTGCTGGTCGATCACCGAGCCGCGCGAGATATTGACGACATAGCCGTCCTTGCCGAGCTTCCGCAGAATCGACGCATCGATGGCGTGATGGGTATCGGCGCCGGCGCGCACCGCAATCATCAGAACGCCGCACCATTCGGCCAGCGCCTCGAGGCTCGGCAGATATTGATAGGGCACGTCATGCCTGCTGCGGCTGAAATAACCAACTTCGGTCTCGAACGCGGCGGCGCGGCTCGCGATCTTGCGGCCGATCTCGCCCATGCCGTAGACGCCGACCCGGCGGCCGGGATTGCCCGGCTGCGGACGCATCAGCGGCGACGGTTTTGCCGCCGACCAGTTGCCGCTCCGAACATATTGGTCCGCCGGCAGCAGGCGGCGCGTGACCGCCAGCATCAGCGTGACCGCGAGATCGGCAACCGCGGCCGCATTGGCAGCCGGACTGTGCCCGACCGCGATCTTGCGCTGCGCCGCCGCTGCAAGGTCGACCCCGTCATAGCCGGTGCCGTAGCAGACGATCGCTCGCAACGCGGGCATCTTGTCCATCATGGCTCCGCCCAGCGGGGTGCTGCCTGCGGTGATCATCGCCCTGACGCCGGAGAGCTGTTCCGCCGTGAACACTTCATGCGGCGGCTTGCCCGCGGCGTCCATCAGCTCGAAACGCTGCCCGATGCGCGCCATCATCGCCTTGGGGAAGCGTGAGTAGATCAGGACCTTGTCCGGCATCGCCGCTTCCTCAGGTCAAAGACAAGGGACGGAATCGGTTGCCCAATTCCGTCCCTGGTTCGTCTCACGCAGTTCTCAATGCAGGCTTCCGGGCTCAACCTTCACGCCCGGCCCCATGGTGGAGGAAACCGCCACGCGCTGGATGTAGGTACCCTTGGCGCCGGCAGGCTTCGCCTTGGCGACCGCATCCGCGAGCGCCTTGACGTTCTCGACCAGCTTCTCTTCCGAGAACGACGCCTTGCCGATGCCGGCCTGCACGATGCCGGCCTTCTCGACCCGGAACTCGACCGAACCGCCCTTGGCGCCCTTCACGGCGTTGGCGACATCCATGGTGACGGTACCGATCTTCGGATTGGGCATCATGCCGCGCGGCCCCAATACCTTACCGAGCCGGCCAACCAGCGGCATCATGTCGGGGGTCGCGATGCAGCGGTCGAAGTCGATCTGGCCGCCTTGCACTTTCTCAACCAGGTCCTCGGCGCCGACGACGTCGGCTCCCGCCGCTTTGGCTTCTTCGGCCTTGGCGCCGCGGGCGAACACGCCAACGCGCAGGGTGCGGCCGGTGCCGTTCGGCAGCGTCACCACGCCGCGCACCATCTGATCGGCATGGCGCGGATCGACGCCGAGATTGATCGCAATCTCGACCGTCTCGTCGAACTTCGACTTGGCGCGTTCCTTGACCATCTTGATGGCGTCCGCGATCGGATAGAGTTTCTCGCGGTTGATGCCTTCGCGGGCCTTCTTCAAACGTTTTCCGATTGCCATGACCCGTTACCCCGCAACTTCAAGACCCATCGAACGGGCGGAGCCCTCGACCATCTTCATGGCCGACTCGATGGTATCGCAATTCAAGTCCTTCATCTTCTTCTCGGCGATCTCGCGCACCTGCGCGCGTGTCACCTTGCCGGCCTTGTCGCGGCCCGGGGCCTTCGACCCGGACTGGATTTTGGCGGCCTGCTTGAGAAAAAACGACATCGGGGGCGTCTTCATCTCGAAGGTGAACGAACGATCGGCGTAGATCGTGATCACCACCGGAATCGGGGTATTCTTTTCTTCCTTCTGCGTCTGGGCGTTGAATGCCTTGCAGAATTCCATGATGTTGAGGCCGCGCTGACCAAGCGCGGGTCCGATCGGGGGCGAAGGGTTCGCCGCACCGGCCGGCACCTGCAATTTCAGGTATCCGGTCACTTTCTTTGCCATCTTTCACTCCTCATGTTGTTTCCGGACCAGCCCGAAAACTTCACAGGACCGTGGTGCGGTTCAACGGATGACTGGCGATCATCCATCTCCTCCCACGGCTCTTCTCAAGCGGCCTCGCCGCTTGCTCTATTCGTCATGCCCGGACTTGATCCGGGCATCCATCGCACTTCGCAAAATGCATTCTTACGAAGCAGATGGATTGCCGGGTCATCTAGCGCGAAGACGTGCTTCGCGCTTTTGCCCGGCAATAACAATGCGATCAGACCTTCTCGACCTGACCGAATTCCAGTTCGACCGGCGTGGCGCGGCCGAAGATCGACACCGCGACCTTCACGCGCGAGCGCGCCTCGTCGATTTCCTCGACCACGCCGGAGAACGACGCGAACGGCCCATCGGCCACCCGCACATTCTCGCCGATTTCGAAAGAGACCGACGCCTTCGGGCGCTCGACGCCTTCCTGCACCTGATGCAGGATCCGCATGGCTTCGGTTTCCGAGATCGGCATTGGCTTGTTTTCGGCGCCCAGGAAGCCCGTCACCTTCGG
>VAZH01000038.1 GCA_005884465.1 Alphaproteobacteria bacterium
CACGTTTTGCGTCGAGGCGTGCGCAATCAGCGCAAACCGAAACGGCCCATCGCCGGGCGGGCGAAACAATATCGCGCGCGCCGCCGTGTCCGGATCGGACGAGGGGACGAGCCATTGCTGCATGCGATCGGGCTGGCTTTCCGGCCCTTGCGCGCCGAACCTGTTTTGCGCCAGCGCGGCCTGGCCACAGAGAACTCCGAGCACCAGCAGGGCAAAAAGGGCTTTCAACAATTGCATAAGTCTGCCCTGACGCGACCGAAACGGCGGCTTTCGGATTCGCGCGCAGCATACGCACGGCGAATCAAATCCGGAGCATTTTTCCGTGAAGACGGGCATCACCGAGGGGCCGGTCGGCACCGTTATGCCAGGCCGGCCATCCGTTAAGTGCCGCCCAAAGGGGCCTCCTGTCCTCTTTCGGCACAGCCGGATGGCAAAACTGATGCACAAAATCCACAGGTTAACCGATAATTAACGATAGACCTTGAAGCCGACGCGCCGACTTGCTTTGATCAGAACCATGAGCACAACCCTGATCGAGGTTCGGCCGGCCAAAGCTGCGGACGCAGCGGCGATAGCGTCCACCCATGACGAAGCCTGGCGCTCGGCCTATCAGGGCATCATCCCCGGCGCGGAGCTGGAGAAGCTGATCAACCGCCGCGGCCCGCAATGGTGGGATAGCGCGATCCGCAAGGGTAGCCGCGTCAGCGTGCTGGTGTTCGGCGACAAGGTCGCGGGCTACGCCAATTACGGGCGCAACCGCGCCCGCAGCCTGCATTTCGAAGGCGAGATCTACGAGCTTTATCTGCGCCCCGAGTTTCAGGGCCTCGGCTTCGGTCGCCGGCTGTTCACCGCCGCACGACGCGACCTGCTGCAAAGCGGCCTGAAGAGCATGGTGATCTGGGCGCTTTCCGACAACGATCACGCGACGGAGTTTTACCGCGCGCTCGGCGGCCGGATGGTCGCGCGCAGTTCAGAAAAATTCGGGCCCAAGTCGCTCGACAAGGTCGCCTTCGCCTGGACCCATTGAGGCTTTGCGAATTCGCCAAGCCTGGCAGCGCGCCAAAACAGGCCTCAACCCGCGCCGCCGCTATCCAGGGCTTGATTTCAAAGCCTTAACTTCAAGGCCTTGCGGAGCCATCCATGCGCATTGACGCCATTTCGATCGGGATCGATCCGCCGCGCGAGGTCAACGTCATCATCGAGGTGCCGGTCGGCGGCGAGCCGATCAAATACGAGATGGACAAGGACGCCGGCACGCTTGTCGTCGACCGGTTTCTCTATACCGCCATGCGCTATCCCGGCAATTACGGGTTCATTCCGCATACGCTGTCGGGCGACGGCGATCCTTGCGACGTTCTGGTCGCCAATACCCGCGCGATCGTTCCGGGCGCAGTGATGAGCGTGCGGCCGGTCGGCGTGCTGCTGATGGAGGACGAGGCCGGCGGCGACGAGAAGATCATCGCGGTGCCGTCATCAAAACTGACCCAGCGCTACGACAAGGTGCGGACCTACAGCGATCTGCCCGACATCACGCTGCAGCAGATCCAGCACTTCTTCGAGCACTACAAGGACCTCGAACGGGGAAAATGGGTGAAGGTGTTGCGATGGGGCGGCGCCGAGGATGCGTACAGGCTGATCGGAGAAGCCATCGACCGGGCGAGGGCGAAGTAGGGGCGTTCAAAGCAGGAGAATTGAGGCGCTTGGTCTCTCTCTCCTCCCTTGGGAGGAGAGGATTCGGTCCTGGCGGCTTACTTCTCGCTGAGCCTCCTCACAGGGAGGACGAAACCAACTCCCTTACCTCAGGCACGCTTTTATGCGCCAACTGACAAGAATAATCCGTAACACCGCACTGCTTGCGGTTGCGGCAATCGTGGTCCTCGCCGGCGTGCTGCTGTTGAATGCTTTCACGCACGGCTCGCGCCAGATTCAGGTCTCCGCGGTACCGCGCGTACCCATCGATCAACAGGCCGCGGCTGCCCGATTGAGCGAGGCGATCCCCTTCAAGACCATCTCGAATTTTCTCAACCCCGAACAGGACGCGGAAGCCCTGCATGGCTTGCAGGCGCATATCGCCAAAAGCTTTCCGGCATTTCATGCCGCGGCCAAGCGCGAGGTCGTCGGCGGTTATAGCCTGCTCTACACCTGGGAGGGCTCGGATGCGAAGGCGCTGCCGATCGCGCTATTGGCACATCAGGACGTGGTGCCGATCGCCCCGGGCACCGAGAAGGACTGGCAACAACCGCCGTTCGATGGCGCCATCAGCGAGGGTTTTATCTGGGGCCGCGGATCGTGGGACGACAAGGGCAACCTCTATTCGATGCTGGAGGCCGCCGAACAAATGGCCGGGAGCGGATTTCGTCCAAAACGAACCATCTATTTCGCGTTCGGCCATGACGAGGAAGTAGCCGGGCAGCGCGGCGCCAAAGCAATCGCCGCTACTCTAGCCTCACGTGGCGTCCGGCTCGACTTCGTGCTCGATGAAGGCCTCTTGATCACCGACGGCATCGTGAAAGGCCTCGACAAGCCCGCAGCGTTGATCGGCGTCGCCGAGAAGGGCTATGCCACGCTGGTCCTGACGGCACACGCGACCCCCGGCCATTCCTCGATGCCCCCGCGCGATACCGCGATCGGCATGATGAGCGCCGCTTTGGCGCGGTTGGAGGACCATCGCCTGCCGATGCAGATTCGCGGCACGGTTTCGGAAATGTTCGCTACGCTGGCGCCTGAAATGAGCGGCTTCAACCGGGTCGTGCTTTCCAATCTCTGGCTGTTCAAGCCCTTGCTGTTGCGCGAATTCGAGAAGAGCGGCCCGACCGAAGCGACGGTCCGTACCACCACCGCGCTCACGATCTTCAATGCCGGCGACAAGGACAACGTTCTGCCCGGCAACGCCGCGGCCACTGTCAACTTCCGGTTGATACCCGGCGACACCCAGGCGAGCGTGACCGATCATGTTCGATCTACCGTCAACAACGGTCGTATCTCCGTCGAACCGTTTCCCGGCAATACCGATCCGCCGCCGGTGACGGGCACCTCGAGCCAATCCTTCCGCACGCTGAATCGAACCATCCGCGAGATTTTTCCCGATGTCGTGGTCGCACCCGGCCTGATGGTGGCTGCCACCGATTCGCGTCACTATGCCGAGATTGCCGACAACATCTTCCGGTTTTCGCCGGTGCGCGCCAACTCGGACGACCTCAAGCGGTTTCACGGCACCAACGAGCGTCTCAGCATCGACGGTTACGCCGACATGATCCGGTTTTATCGCCGTTTGATTGAGAATACGGCGGGGTGATTCACCGCAGCGGGCATTTAGCGCGGAACGGAATGGCAGCCCTCCTCAAACCCTCGGCTTGGGCAATCCGTGAATCGCGCAAGCGGCGCGCAGCGTGTTGACCAGCAGGCACGCTACCGTCATTTGGCCGACGCCCCCGGGCACCGGCGTGATCGCGCCCGCGACATCCGACACCTCGGCAAAGGCGACATCGCCGACCAGACGGGTCTTTCCGTCTTTGTCCTGCAGCCGGTTGATGCCGACATCGATCACGGTAGCGCCCGGTTTGATCCAGTCGCCGCGTACCATTTCGGGCTTGCCGACGGCGGCATAGACAAGGTCGGCCCGGGCGCATAATCGCGCGAGATCGCGCGAACGGGAATGCGCAATCGTCACCGTCGCATTTTCATTGAGCAGCAACTGCACCAGGGGACGGCCGACCAGATTGGAGCGGCCGATCACGATGGCGTTCATGCCTTCCAGCGACGCATGCACGCTTTTGGTGAGGATGATGCAACCAAGCGGCGTGCATGGCGCGAGCGCGGCAAATCCGCCGGCCAATCGCCCGGCGTTGTTGGGATGCAGCCCGTCGACGTCCTTGGCGGGATCGACGGCGTTGATGATCGTTTCGGTATGCAGCGATTTCGGCAGCGGCAGTTGCACCAGAATGCCGTGGACGCTCGGATCGCGATTGAGCTTTCCGATCAGCGCCAGCAAATCGCTTTGTGCGACATCGGCCGGGAGCACGTGCTCGAACGATGCCATGCCGGCTGCTTGCGTCTGCTTGTGCTTGCTGCGGACGTAGAGCTGGCTTGCGGGATCGCTGCCGACCAGCACCACCGCGAGCCCGGGTGTTATCCCGTGCTCGCGGTGCACCCGCGCGACCTCACTGGCGACGCGGGCGCGAAGCTCGGCGGCAATGACTTTTCCATCGATGATCCGGGCCGTCATCTCAATCCCCTTGCCGATCCATCAATCCGCGTCGCCAGCGGTCGCTTTTCGCAACGCCTCGCCGAGCTTTGCGGGATCGCCGTCAACCGCGATCTGCTTGAGGCGCGACGTCGTACCTGAGAGAATTCGCACCTTGCCTTTGGGCACGCCAAGCGCTTTCGCGAGCAGCTCCGTCACCGCGCGATTGGCTTCACCGGCCTCGGCGATGGCGCGCACCCGCACCTTGACCACGGTCCGGCCATTGGCAAGCGTCTCTAGGCCATCGATGTCGTCGCGGCCGCCGCGCGGCGTCACCCGCAGCGCGACGCTGATGCCGTCAATGGAATAGCGCCAAGGATCCATCAAGCATCCATCAGAGCATCCCAGCCCTCGATCAGAATACGCTGGGATAGATGTAATAGGTGATCACGCGCTGGATGAACATGATGATCAGGATCAGGATGATCGGCGAGATATCGAGCCCGCCGAGGCTAGGCATGAACGAGCGGATCGGCGCCAGCAGCGGCTCGGTGATCCGGTACAGGAACTCCGCCACCGCAGAGACGAACTGGTTGCGCGTGTTCACGACATTGAAGGCGATCAGCCAGGACAGGATCGCCGCGGCGATCAGCAGCCAGACATAGAGATCGAGAACGATGAGAACGATATCGAGAACGGCACGCATGGGGGATGAACTCGCGGGGTTTGCTGGCTGCTAGATACCGGTTCCCCCCTTGGCAAACAAGGGAAGTTCCGGGCCAGACCACGCGGAAAGCGGGCTATTTCGCCGTTCTTGACTTGACCTTGGCGCGGATTGTAAATGGCGCCGATTGCTGGCCGCCATCACTCGCATCGAGGCGGTCGCACAAGGGGCCATAGCTCAGCTGGGAGAGCGCGTCGTTCGCAATGACGAGGTCGGCGGTTCGATCCCGCCTGGCTCCACCAGCCTTCGCCGGCTTCGCCTGCTTCGGCTCGGCAAGCCTATCGTGGCGAAGGCTGCCGCGTCGTAGCCCGCAGGGCGAAGCCGGGCTGGACACGCCACTGCGAGCTCGAGGCCCACCGTCGACACTCACGACCTGATCATCGTTCATATTGATTTCGGGGTGTAAAGCCTGAAGGCGAAATTGAAGAGCCAGGCGACGGGAATGGACAGAATTCCGCCAAGGTAGGCGGCGTTGTGCATATAGCCTGCACACAGAAAGCGACGAAGGTCCTTCAAGTCATGCGGAGTATACCAGCCTCGATAGCCCGCTAGATCGATCGTTTCAGTTCGTACCCAACCGATGCCAAGACCCACGAGTGCGATCGTCAATGTGAAGATCACAATGACCAGGAGTGACCACATTAATGCTCGCCACATGAACGCGGACGAGCGCTGAACAAGACCAGCCGAGCCACAGAGAAAACCGAGCGGTACTCCCATCCACCAGGAAGCGAGAAATCCCACTTCAGCCGCGCGAACGCGTGCTGGTACATTGGGATCGAGCAAGCGAAACTGCACAAACTTGAACTTGGTAAAATATTCATTGGAAACTGAATAGCTGATTTGGTCGTGGATCATCCCGAACAGACCCGCCGCCAGAACGGCTGCGGGAACGAACAAAAATAGAATTCCAATTTTCTTGATCAACGACATTCTATCTTGTGCAATGAATGGGACTGCCAGACGGCAGTCGAAATTTAATTCTGCGATACTCCTGCTGCGCCTATTGCCAAGCCTAGCGAGAGTTGAGGCAAAAGCGTGCCGGTCGTAGCCCACTTGGGCGAAGACGGGCGGGTGGCGCTAGCCATCGCCCGCAAATCTACTTCCCCGTAAACCGCGGCGGCCGTTTCTCCATAAAACTCGCGACGCCTTCGCGAAAATCGCTGCCGCGCAATGCCACCACCATCTCGCGATTGGCGTCGATGGTCGCTTCGGCGAGCGTCTGGAACGGCACATCGTAAAGCTGCCGCTTGATCACCGCGATCGCGCTTGGCGAGACGAAGTCGGCCAGATCGCGCGCATAGGCATAGGTCTGCTCGCGCAGCTGTTCTTGCGGGTAGAGCCGATTGACGAGACCGATGCGCAGCGCTTCGTCGCTTGAAACCCGGCGCGCGGACATCAGGAGATCGAGCGCATTGGCATGGCCGACGATGCGCGGCAGCATCCAGCTGATGCCGTGTTCGGCGATCAGACCGCGGCGAGCGAACGCCGTGGTGAAGACCGCGTTGTCGGCGGCAAAGCGCAGATCGCAATATAGCGCGTGCACGAGCCCGATGCCGGCGGTGGCGCCGTTGAGCATGCCGATCACTGGCTTGGGTATCGACGGATAATACCCGTAGCGCGTCTGCCAGTCGGGCCTGCGGT